>NZ_JADBVM010000353.1:0-7545 GCF_020244875.1 Microcystis sp. M44BS1 | reverse complement strand
TTTCTCGGCTGGTGAGAGAGAGTCTATCTTTCTCTAAAAAAATGGAGAATCACGTTGGGGCTGTTTGGTATTTTATCCATGACTACAACGCACAGCAAAGCAAAGGATTAAGCCGCCATCACTACTACCGAATCACCACCAGAAAAAAGAGCCTTAGAAAGTAACTTAATGGTTTTGTTGGCTCATTTACTCAAGCTCAAGATACAAGGCGATGCGCCTGATACTATGACAGGCAGCTGGTATGATTCAATCAACGAACACCGGCAGCGAGTTCAAAAAAGCTTACGAGATACTCCATCTCTCAATCCCTATCTGTCAACAGCAGTTTCCTCAGTCTATCCAGACGCTCGCCAGCTGGCAATTAGAGATGGAAAAAAAGCCAAATTTGACGTTCGCATACCATTAGAAAATGACTATCCAATCACCTGTCCTTTTTCAATTGAGCAGCTCTTGGATGATGATTTCTACTTAAATGCGTCTTAGCCTAGAATTGTGATGTAACATATAGTAATCCCCTAAACCCTTGAAAACAGGTAGCTGAACAAGGGACTTAAGCTCCTTGCCCGTTCACGACTGATTTAGAATTGCTATAGCCAGTTAAAGAGGGCAAAAAATCTAGGAAATCTAACTAATTAAACCACAAAATATAGGAGAAAAATATGGAAACTCTAACTATTAGTCAACCAATGCAGTTAACTGCATTACCCACCCAAGATGAACTTCCCTGCGATGATGGAGTACCCATGGAAACTCAAAGGCATAAATGGCAGATGGATCTGTTAATAGACAGTATATCCCCTTGGCTAGACCGACGAGAAGATGGTTATGCCAGTGGGAATATGTTCGTCTATTTCAGTACAGCACAACTGAAAAACCAAGACTTCAAAGGACCTGATTTTTTTGCCGTCTTAGGTGTACCAAAAGGGGAGCGAAAAAGTTGGGTTACTTGGGAAGAGGGAAAAGCTCCCGATGTAGTGATTGAACTGCTCTCGGAAAGTACCACCCAAATAGACAAAACTGAGAAAAAACAGATTTATCAAGATAAGTTACGAGTGCCTGAATATTTCTGGTACGATCCTTTTAATCCTGAAGATTTTGCCGAATTTGTTTTGGTTGATGGCCTATATGAACCACGGCAACCCAACGAGAAAGGATGGCTAATCAGTGGTCGTTTGGGATTAGCTTTAGTTCGTTGGCAGGGAGAATATAGAGGGGTAACAACCGTCTGGATTCGCTGGGCGACTTTAGATGGAATCTTGTTACCAACCCCGCGAGAGTTGGCTGAGGAAGCACAACAGAAAGCTGAAGAAGCACAACAGAAAGCTGAGGCAGCACAACAGAAAGCTGAGGCAGCACAACAGAAAGCTGAAGAAGCACAACAGAAAGCTGAAGAAGCACAACAGAAAGCCGAGGCAGCCGAAGAAAAAGCCGAACGATTGGCGGCTAAACTCAGGGAATTGGGGATTAATCCCGAAAGTCTCTAACTTCCTCTGGGCGGATTTTGGTAAGACTCCCCCGGTGGAGTACTTCATTTTTGAATCGGCATTTTCACCGATGGAGAACGAGGAATTGACGACTGTTCCGATTTATTGTGCATCAAGGCTTGCGGCGTTCAGGGGTCTAAAATTGACATGAATGCCCTATTATCTTGCTAAACTAAACACCAAACTAGCAACATTCCCCCCATGTACCAGAGAACGCCGTCCCTTCCACCCAAAGAAATGTTACCAACCATGTACGACCTCCCCAGCGAAAACTTGGAGGAACCTGGCTTGCCTGACGAATTTCATCTCTTCCAACCCGAATTATTGCGCCAGACCTTTCGACCTTCTAACTATCCTGCCGAACAAATATTTATCGCCAGCGATCTAAATCTCTACTACGACCCTTACCATCCCCAATGGTACAAGCGGCCGGACTGGTTTGCCGCTTTGGGAGTCTCGCGGCTGTACCAAGGAGAGGAATTGCGCCTGAGTTATGTGATTTGGCAGGAAGAAATTGTTCCCTTCATCGCCATCGAATTACTCTCTCCTGGAACGGAAGCAGAAGATTTAGGGCGTACCGTGCGGGGAATCAACCAACCTCCCACCAAGTGGGAAGTTTACGAACGAATTTTAGGCATTCCCTACTACGTGGTGTTTGATCGCTACAGCAACCAATTGCAGGCATTTACCTTAAAATCAGGAAAATATCAGCCTTTAAGACTAGAAAACCAGCAGTTGTGGCTAGAGGAAGTACAATTGGGATTGGGACTTTGGGCAGGAAATTGTCAAGGCATTGAGCGGTTGTGGCTGCGCTGGTACGGACGAGACGGCAATTGGATACTGACTCCTACCGAACAGGAAACCCAACGCGCCGAGCAGGAAGCTCAACGCGCCGAGCAGGAAGCTCAACGCGCCGAGCAGCAAACCCAACGCGCCGAGCAGGAAGCTCAACGCGCCGAGCAGCAAACCCAACGCGCTCAACAAGAAGCTCAACGCGCCGAGCAGCAAACCCAACGCGCTCAACAAGAAGCTCAACGCGCCGAGCAGCAAACCCAACGCGCTCAACAAGAAGCTCAACGCGCCGAGCAGCAAACCCAACGCGCCGAGCAGGAAGCTCAACGCGCCGAGCAGCAAACCCAACGCGCCGAGCAGCAAACCCAACGCGCCGAGCAGGAAGCTCAACGCGCAGAAAGAGAACGGCAGCGAGTTCTAGAACTAGAAGCTTTGTTGGCTCGTTACCAGGAACAATTCGGGCAGTTAAATTGAGGAAATAATGAATGGATTTTCTAAGCCATGAAAGTATCTTACTCAGTCACTCTGTTGTAATTTCTCAAAATGGTTTGCCAATTCGTTTAACTTATAAGCAATGGTCCCACATTACAGAGAATCATGATTACATGGCGGGATGTATTGATATGGTACTAGAGACTATTGCTGAACCTGATTTGATTGTTAAGGGATGGACTGATGAGCTAATAGCACTAAAACATTATCCGAAAACTGTTATCTCAAGAAAAGACGCAATCGTCATCTATAAAGAACTAAAGAACGATGGATTTGTCATAACTGCTTTTTTGACATCCTCCTGCGAAAAAATTATCAAGCGAGGCATCCTATGGCAGAAGTCAATCTGTTAAAATCAATTCCTTATTCGCTAACCGCACCTTCTTCAAGAATCTGGATAGATTATGATGAAGAAGCAGATGTTTTATATATTAGCTTTCGTAAGCCTCAAAGAGCTAATGATAGTTTGCTAGAAGACAATATTATCTATCATTATAGAGATCGAGACTTAGTTGGATTAACTGTCTTGAAAGCTTCGGATTTTAACAGTGGAGATAGTGAAAATAAAATTAATGGCTCTGAAAATCCTGAAATGGGTTGACAATTTGGTCAGGATGGGTTAGGATACCACGAGTTAACAGTAAATTCGTCTATGGCTGACTTCCAACTGACCACTCCTGTCGCCTTCCTGATTTTCAATCGCCCGGACACGACGGCGAGGGTATTTGAAGCTATCCGTCAGGCTAAACCACCTAAGTTATTAGTAGTTGCCGATGGTCCGCGTGCAGATAGAGCCGATGATATTGAGAAGTGTAAAGCGGCTCGTGCTATTATCGAGGGTGTGGATTGGGATTGTGAGGTGCTGACGAATTATTCTGATGTGAATTTAGGTTGTAAGAATCGGGTGTCGAGTGGTTTAGATTGGGTTTTCCATACAGTTGAAGAAGCAATTATTCTTGAAGATGACTGCTTGCCACATCCTAGTTTTTTTCGCTTTTGCCAAGAATTGCTCGATTATTATCGAGATGATAAAAGAATTATGGCTATTTCAGGGGATAATTTTCAGTTGGGCAGAAACCGCACAGAGTACAGTTACTATTTTTCTCGCTATAGTCACATTTGGGGTTGGGCAACTTGGAGGAGAGCGTGGCAATATTATGATGTTAAAATGAAGCTCTGGCAAGAAATTCGTGATGGTAACTGGCTTGAGTCTATTTTAGGAAAAACTCAGGCTGTCAAATACTGGACGAAGATTTTTCAAACTTATTATGATGGTAAAATTGATACTTGGGATTATCCTTGGAATTTTGCCTGTTGGATTCAGAATGGTCTAACTATCCTTCCTAATGTAAATTTAGTTAGTAATATTGGATTTGGTGAAGATGCTACTCATACAATTGGTAGTAAAAGTAGATTGGCAAATCTTGGCGTTCAAGAAATGAATTTTCCGTTAAAATGCCCTCCTTTTTTGATTAGAAATGAAGGGGCAGATAATTATACACAAAAAAATATATTTAATCCTAATTTGTTTCAACGTATTAAAAACAAATTAGGAAGAATAGCTAATTCATTGTGATTTTTTGTAAGATTTTGTAAGATACTTAATTAAGAATCGATAAATTTTCTACTAATTCTAACTATGAATATGCTAAACATACTCAAAAAATTAAAACAGACTTTTCGCGAATTGGCAAGAGTAAATGGCCAACTAGAAGAAATGAATCAAGCCATTGAAAATCTAGAAATTTGGCATGAACCATTACAAGAAGTTCACAAATCATTTTATGCGACAACTATTATCAAATTAGCATTGTTTAAGTTTCTTGAAAAAGATATAAGAAACATCGATTTTGGCATTATTTATAAAGTCCTAGATGTAGTTAGCAGAATGATAGGAAAGATTTTTGCTAAAGGTTTAATTTCTTCCCAGTTTATTTCCTCGAGAAATATCTGTGGTGAGTGTTTATCGTAAAATTTAGATAGATAACGTACAATTTTTGACGAATTGCCAACGAATATAACAAGCTAATGAAACTCTTAAATTTTGGCTGTGGCTCTACTTTTCATCCCGCTTGGGTGAATATCGATATAATTTCATCTTCACCGGAAGTTAGAGAATATGATATTCGTAAAAACTTGCCCTACCCAGATGCTGAATTTGATGCCTGTTATAGTTCCCATGTCTTAGAACACTTTCAACAAGATGAGGCAAAAAAACTGCTAACTGAATGTTACCGAATTCTCAGAGATAAGGGTATAATAAGAGTCGTTGTCCCTGATCTCGAAGCAATAGCTAGAGAATATTTGTCTGCTTTAGAAAAAGTCGATTCGGGGATTAAAGAAGCGGAACCTGACTATGACTGGATGATGCTGGAGCTTTATGATCAAACTGTTCGCAGTGTTGGCGGAGGCAAAATGAAAGATTTTCTGCTAAACCCCAGTATTAATAATAAGGATTTCGTCCGTTATCGAATTGGTGCGGAAGCGGAAAAGTTTTGGGACATTCCACCTGCTCAAAAGTCCATAAAGGAGAGAATAATGGCTAAGAGTCCCGCTTGGTTTTTACAGAAACTGAGAATTATCATAGCCAAATATCTAGTAGCACTTGTGGCAGGAAATGAAGCTAAAAAATCTTTTGAAGAGGGGATATTTAGGAATTCAGGGGAAATTCATCTTTGGATGTATGATCGCTATTCCTTGAAGCGACTGCTGGAGCAAGTGGGATTTATTGATGTGCGTGTTTGTCGTGCTGATGATAGTAGAATACCAGATTTTAATAGTTACGGTTTAGATATGATAGAGGGCAAAATTCGCAAACCAGACTCTTTATTTATGGAGGCCATGAAACCATAGAAATAACTACAATAAATTAAACTTCGGAGTGGCTAAGGCAAAAGAGCAGAACTCTTTCTTCTCTTGTCAGTTTCTTGACTATAAATTTGGCTCTCTTGGATTTGGTGGGTAAAATGTATTCTAAGATATATTCCTCCTAGCGAGGGGGTGGAACGAACCACAAAGACACAAAGGAGACAAAGATTGATCGATCATATTGTAAGTTAAACTTATCACACAGAACCTAGAAGAGCCTAAATTTCTGGAGACTAATCTTGAAAGTTATACATCTCAACACTAATGATATCCAAGGAGGGGCGGCACAAGCAAGTTATCGCTTACATACAGGTTTGCGGGGAATCGGTATAGATTCTCAAATGCTGGTTCAAAGGAAAATCAGCGATGTTCCAACAATAATTGCTCCTGCGACTAAAATAGAAAAAGCAGTCAGTCAAACACGACCGAGCTTAGATTTACTTCCTGTTCTTTTATACTCTAATCGCCAACGGACTCCTTATTCTATCCAATGGCTTCCCGATCGCCTTGTTTCTAGAGTAGCCCAAATTAGTCCAGATATTATTAACTTACACTGGATTAATGCCGGGTTTTTACAAATTGAAACCCTAGCCAAATTTAAGCAACCTCTTGTTTGGACGGCTCACGATATGTGGCCTTTTACGGGTGGTTGTCATTACAGTGGAGAATGCAATAAATATACTCAATCCTGTGGTCATTGTCCCCAATTAAAAAGTCAGCAAGATGGGGACATTTCTCGTTGGGTTTGGTGGCGAAAAGCTCAAGCTTGGAAAAATCTAAATCTGACTATTGTTACCCCCAGTCAATGGTTAGCAGATTGCGCTAGAAATAGTTCTCTATTCCAGGATTTACGGATAGAAGTAATTGCCAATGGCTTAGATATTCAAAAGTATAAACCAATCGAGAAAAACACTGCTCGCCATCTCTTAGGATTACCCCAAGATAAACAGCTTATTCTCTTTGGGGCTATGAGTCCTACCAGCGATAACCGAAAAGGATTTCATCTGCTTAGACCAGCTTTAAAAAAACTTAGTCAATCTCCAATACTACAAGAAAAATTAGAGCTAGTTATTTTTGGAGCATCAGAACCAAAAGAGCCAATAGATGTAGGTTTTAAAATTCATTATCTAGGGCGATTAAATGATGATATTTCCCTAGCAATTACTTATTCTGCTGCCGATGTTATGATTGTACCATCAATCCAAGAAGCTTTTGGGCAAACTGCCTCTGAATCCCTATCCTGTGGGACACCAGTAGTGGCTTTTAATGCTACTGGACTCAAAGATATAGTTGAACATCAACAAAATGGTTATCTGGCCAAACCCTTCGAGGTGGAGGACTTGGCACGGGGAATTAATTGGGTATTAGAAGATACAGAAAGGTATAACCAATTGTGCATTCGGGCAAGGCAAAAAGTGGAGCAAGAATTTACTCTTGAGATTCAAGCATCTAAGTATTTAAAGCTGTATAATGAAATGTTGGCATCTTTCAAGTAAACTTGAACAGTCTTAGCCATGCCAAAAAGACGATTAAGAAACTCGCCAGAAGTTTAAGAATTGACCTAAAAAAAATTTTTAATCTGGTAAAACATGAGCAAAGCTATTTGTTGATATCCTTTCTCAAATAGTGCTACACTATGTACACAATGCGGACACAACGAGAGAGACTATGGATAAGCATGACATTGAGAAAATTGGGGTGCGAGAATTTCGGAGCGAACTCCCTAAATACATATACGGTGAGACTCCCGTTGAGGTACTACGTCACGGTCATCGGAAATTTTGGGTCTGAAACCCCGCCGTTCTAGGTTGGCTTTACGTTAGAATTAAAAGGCCAGTCTCGAAAACCAAGTGGACGGCGCAGCACCTGGAAAACTCGGCTTAGGGGGTTCCGACCAGAAAAGCTTGGC
>NZ_JADBVM010000352.1:0-13392 GCF_020244875.1 Microcystis sp. M44BS1 | reverse complement strand
ATCTTTCCGAAAGTCCTTGACTTGTTTTAGTTTTTCTATTAAGCTCAACATATATTTGAAAGGTTGGCGGTCACTCCTCATTTTACCTGATAGTGATCGCTTTTACTTTTGATATTCTGATGGGAGAATGAAACAGCCCTAGGGGTTGGGGGGGGTCACACCCTGCCCCCACCAAGAAACTTTTTGCCGCAGACCCTACTTAATAGTGACGTGGAGTATAAACCCACTGCTTGGTTTTACCTTGCTCAATCAGGCGAGTTTTACTCGATCCGATCAAAATTATGGTTCGCATATCCGCATCGTTAATAGTCATATCCTCTAGGAATTTCACCGTCACTGTTTCCCCTTTTCGTCCTAAATTACGCGCTAATACCACGGGAGTTTGCGGCGATCGCCATTGTAATAAAATCTCTTTTGCCTTCTCCAATTGCCAAGTGCGCTCTTGAGACACAGGATTATAAAATGCGATCGCTAAATCGGCCCGGGCTGCTAACTCAATGCGCTGAGAAATCACCTGCCAAGATTTGAGAAGATCCGATAGGGAAATCGCACAAAAATCATGGCCTAAAGGTGCGCCAACCCTCGCAGCCGCCGCCTGCATCGCCGAAATCCCCGGACAGACCTGAATGGCAATCTGCTGCCATTCCTGTTTTGCTTTTTTTTCTAATACCTCAAATACGGCCGCAGCCATGGCATAAATTCCCGGATCTCCAGAAGAAACTAAGACAACTGATCGCCCCTTAGCCGCTAAATCTAGGGCAATTTCCGCGCGATCGAGTTCCACCCGATTATCCGATTCATGGCGGACAATTTCTGGTTTTCTCAGGGATTCTACCAAATCCAAATAGGTTTTATAACCCACCCAATCCGTGGCTTTTTCCAACACTTCTCGAACTTCCGGCGACATCCAATTTAGCGCACCCGGTCCAGTTCCGACTATGGCTAATTTACCTTGACTTTCGTTGGTAAAATCCCCCTGGGAAAAACTGGATTTTTTCCTAATTTGCTGGCTTTCTTCACAGAGATAAACTAAACAGTTACTGCTAGGTTTTGCCAAGTTTAAGTTATTTTTATCGATAATCTCAATGCTCAATTTTGCCACTGATGAAATTGGTAAATTACTATTTTTTAACCAGTCCGCTTCACCGATTAATTTTACTTCTTCACCCGCCAATAAATCGGACAGAAACTTCTTAGCATCATCGGGATTAACTAACTGATAACCCGGCGGTGGCGACAATAAAGTCGTTTTAAATCTAATATCACCAGTGGTGGTAATTGCGGGGGAAATTTGCCAAACCGAGGCAATTTGACGAGCCAGATCATTAACCCCTTGTAAACCCCCCAACAAAGGCACTACGGCGCTGCCATCTTCTGCGATTGCTAATACAGGCGGTTCTTGCCATTTATTAGTTAATAAAGGTGCTACAGTGCGAATTAAAATACCCGCCGCACAAATGCCAATAATTGGCGTTCCCGTCTGGAAAAATTCTCGCACTGTTTCGCCAAAATTAGTATAGGTAAAATCAGCCGACTGGGTACGATTTATTAACCCATAAACCACTGCTTCTGGTAGGGCCATTTGCACTTGACGAGCCACGGGAATACTGGTTTCTCCTAAAATGAGAATAGCTGGAGGTTTCATTTGGCTTCCTCTGACTGCGCTGCGGTTAACTTTTGGATAAATTCTTGATGTTCTACCGAGTTAATTCCAGCTTTTAAGATGTCCAACACCCGTGACATATTGCCGTTGAGCATGGCTGAAATATCTAACCACAAACCCGGAAATACTAGAGAGCAAATCACTCCTTCTTGGTTGGGTAACAAAGAAATATAATCGCCATCTTGTAAACTAAACCAATCAATTTTTTGGTCAAATACTTGCCAAACAAGGTATTCTTGAATGCCACTGCGTCGATAAGCACGTTTTTTATCACCTAAATCTATGGCGGCACTACTAGCGGCAATTTCTACCACTAATTCCGGCGATCCTTCTAGGTATCCCTCTACACTTAGAGTTGATTTTCCCCCGCTTTCTTGACTGATTAATAACACCCCATCCGGCTGTAATTCGTTGTCGATATCCAAGCGAACTGTTGGCTCAATACCCATTTGTACTTGGGGGGTAGCAGCTTGATAAACTCCCAACCAAGTGATTAAACGTCCGTGGGGTTCAGCATGAAATTTAAACCTTAATGGGGATGCCATATACACAACTCCTTCGATAAGTTCGGCTTTTTTTAATCCTGGCATAGCTTGATAACGGCGCTCGAATTCGGGACGAATTAAGCGATCCCCATTTTCTAACGGGGGTAAATGTTGAGTGGTTACAGTCTGAGAAGTTAAGGATTTAACTGGAGAAGAAGTCATGGTGGCAGTCTTTGGGAACAAAACAGCATTGATTTTATTATAGATTGTTTCATTGGACTTCTTGAGGGATTTAATTTTTAACTGAAATTTTGCCAGAAGTCCTGAGCTTTTAGCGATGGTATGAATGGCGACCAACAGATAGACAATTACCCAAAACTATAGCATTTATCTTAGTGATGAGGTACAAAATTTTCCTTTTGGGAAGTCGGTAGTCGATACCAAATTAGGTTACACTTCATCTAGTTATGAGAAACGCTGTCATAACTGATGTAGCGCACCTAAAGGAAAGGTAAACGTCCTCTTCTAGAGCCTACCGATTCACGAATCAATTAGGCACACTATAACTGATAACTGATAATCGATAACTGATAATGTTGGTTCCCCTTACCCGTCAATCGATCGAGCAAATTGTCCCAATTATCGCCACAGGTCCCCAGTACGCTCACTATTGGGGTAAATGGTCTGATTGTCTGCGCCGTTTATTCATTTCTATCATCGCTCTCACCGCAGCTTGGTTAATCGGTAATTTATTCGGCCCTGGTGGTTTAACAATTAAACTGATTTTCGACATTATCGCCGGTTTATATTGGCTCTGGGGTCCGGTTTATTGGGCCAGTGTTCGCAATAATACCTATCGTCGTCTTCCCTACGGGGGGTTTTGGCGCGGTCGCGTTTTCGATGCTTTTGTAACCGAGGAATTAATCGGGGAAGAAGAAAGGGTCAATAAACGCGGGGAATTAGAGATTATCGAAAATCGCCAACGCTGTATTAATCTAGAAATCGGTGATCAAACTGGCTTTTCGGCGATCGTTCGCGCTCCCCTCAAACGCATCCATAAATCGATCCGTCCTGGGATGGTGGCCGAAGCTTTGTTAATGTCTCGAGACCCCGATTTAGGGGATATCAATCAGCTTTCTGATGTCCATCTTCCCCAACTCGACCAGTGGATAGGGGAATATCCTGTGCTGCGACGGGATATTTTTCAGCAAGTTAGTCGCGAATTAGGAGGGGGAAAAGAACCCCGGCCAAAACCTTCTCGTTATTCTAATAATGTCATCCGAAGACGCAAAACCCGTTAATGGTTCGGCGATCGCTGAGAAAACACCGGTTTCTCGGCTATCAATGAATAATAATCAATTAAATGGTCTATTTACATATTTTAGTCCATTTAATCCTTATTTTTGCCGTTTTTGAACCATCAAAAATTAATTATGCAAGAGGTTCAATATAATGTTAATTGAGCTTAGAAGGAGATAAATTGATGACGGCATCCTATGAGCAAGACTTTGGACTTTGGGCCGAACAAATGGCCGATTTATTAGCCTCTGGTCGGTTTTCCGAGTTAGATATTGAGAATTTAGTCGAAGAGGTGCGGGATTTGTCGAAACGGGAGCGCGATCGCTTACTCGCTAGTCTAAGATTAATTTTGCATCATTTATTAAAGTGGGACTATCAACCCCAACGGCGATCGCACAGTTGGTTGGGAACTATTCAACGAGAAAGAGCTAATATTAGGCTTTATTTGGACGATAGCCCCAGTTTAAGGCGATATTTAACCGATGAAAGCCTATTTAAACTCTATGCTGTTGCTTGTTCCGATGCCTTTAGAGAGACGGGATTAGAGTTTCCCCCCGTTTGTCCCTACGGTATTGAGGATATTTTAAATCGTTCTCTTCATTTGTCGGAATGATAGGCGAATCTCCTCACCTAACGACTGTATCTTAGAATACATTGTGCCTACCAAAACCAGCCGAAACCCCTAGTGATTTTCTTCTTCTCTATTTTCAATATTTATTGCTGACATTTCTGAAGGCAAAGGAGTTGCTAAACGAATATTGACATCAATCATCAATTGATTTTTTTCAATCTTTATATTCGCTCTTTTCACAACAATGAAGGCAGAAATAGAATCACTGGCATCGTATTCAAGAGAAAAATCTCTTTTATAACCAGCGTCCTCTAACCATTCAGCAATATTACGCCAATTCTCTACCTTGCCATTATTATTACCCACCAGTTCTTTAACGTATTGATAGAGTGTAGTACATAAATCTACCTCAACGCCTTTACGACTCTTCTTGAGTTTTTCAGCAATTTCTGTGGGACTATAACCGCAGAGTAATCCTTGTAAATGTTTTTTTTCAGTAGGAGTCAGTCGCTTTCCCTTAACAGAAGCAAGATCAAGATAAAGAGTTTCTAAGTCCCGTTGACTCATAGATCGGGAAAAAGGGTCATTATTGGTATCCATAAATTTTTGCCTAAAAATTTCCTAGTCAGATTCTAGCATAATTCCTAGTGTTGACTAATTGAATGATGTAGAACTATAACTTATTGTAAATGATTAGTAAACAACCACTTTTTAATTGAGGTAATTAAATATGCCTAGTTATACTCCTCCTACCAGTTATACTGGTACTAAAAATGGCGATATAATCTACGGATCTGCTCAAAATGATTATATTTTTGGGGCTGGTGGGCGTGATCATTTATATGGCGGTCTTGGAAATGATACTCTTGCGGGAGGTGAAGGAAATGACTATCTTGATGGAGGCGATGGTGACGATATTTTGCAAGGATCGGACACTCTTAATTATTACTACGGCATCCCCGGTCTAACTGTCCCAGAATATGATACTTTAGTTGGAGGTGCGGGTCGTGATACATTTGTAATTGGGAATAATCGAGGTAATCTTAATATGGGACCAGGTTATGCAGTAATAGCTGATTTTACCTCTTTTGTTGATCGCATTCAAGTTAAAGTAAGTGGAGTATCTGCAGTAACTGGTATTACTCTTAAAAAACAAAATATGGTTGGAGGAGGTGCTTCAGATACACTTATTTATAATGGTACAGATTTGATAGCAGTTGTTCAAGATAATAGTAGTTTACAATTAAATAGTAGTTATTTTAACTTTGTTTAATGCAACTATCAGATTTTTTAGGGTGCGTTAGGTGGCCACCAATTCTGTTAAAAAACCAAAATCAATAATCCGCGCCCCACGTACCAACTTTGTCATTAAATTGGTGCGTTACGCTTACGCTAACGCACCCTACGAATTAGCTTGTAGGGTGCGTGTTTGCGGCTACTAATTCTGTTAAAAAACCAAAATTAACAATCTGCACCCGACGCAGCAAATTTATTATTAAATTGGTGCATTATGCTTTCGCACTTTACACCCTAAGAGTGGTACGAAGTTGAAGGGTGATCGTTCTTGTCGGTGGGGTGGAGTGCGATCTCTGTCATCGAATAAGATATAATTGGGAAGGTCAAAATAATTAAAGCATTATGAGTTACCAAAACATTATTACCATTGAACCAGGAAAACGAAGCGGAAAACCCTGCATTCGAGGAATGCGTATAACTGTGTACGATATTCTAGAATATTTAGCAGCAGGAATGACAGAAGCAGAAATTCTTGAGGATTTTTCAGAATTAACTTCCGAGGATATCAAAGCTTGTTTGGCTTTTGCTGCTGATCGAGAGAAAAAATTATTTATCACCTCTTTATGAAACTGTTATTAGATGAAAATTTGTCAGATCGGATTATTGATAAAATAATTGATTTATATGCTGATTCTCAGCACGTCAAGACTTTAGGACTGATCAATACTGATGATGCACTTATCTGGGAATTTGCCAAATTCAACGATTTTGTAATTGTCTCTAAAGACTCCGATTTTCATCAGCGCAGTCTATTATATGGTCATCCACCAAAATTTATCTATCTTCGTATTGGTAATAGTCCCACTTCAAAAATTATCGAAATTTTAAGAGGTTATTTTTTAATTATTGTTGAATTTTTTGATAGTGAAACAGAAAGTCTGTTGATATTAGGTTGAGTGCGATCGCATCATTTTGCGATCGCCTAATCTTGTAGGGTGCGTTAGGCGGTTACTAATTTTGATGAAAAACCAAAATTAACAATCCGCACCCCACGCACCAACTTTGTCATTAAATTGGTGCGTTACTGCGATTAATTTTCTAACTGGATTGACCTAAGGAAACCCAACACACAATTAGATAGAGTTTGCCGAAAAAGCTTTTCGTGGGGTTAGGAGTCGGTCTTCAGTATCCAGTATTCAGTGATTCAGATGCGGGTTTTCAGTTCACTGTTCACAGCAAAATACTCCCCAATCCCCCACTTCCCCAATCCCCCCCTTCCCCAACCCCCCACTTCCCCAATCCCCCACTCCCCCACTTCCCCAATCCCCCACTTCCCCAATCCCCCACTTCCCTATCCCTTTTAAACAGGATTTAGTATTAGCCTGTATCAGCATTTCTGATTCTATAGTTAAGTTTGGCTAATAACAGCTTATTTTTAGTTGCTTGTCAAGCCCCTATTATAATTTTTAATCTCTGACCCTTGGTCTGATTTAACATTGATCTTAAAAATCTGGTTTTTTGTAGCGAAGAAAACAGTTTTATTAACCATTATCTGCATACATAGAGGGAAATCGCGGAGGGCTGATAATCCTTGAAAGCCTTATCAATACTAGCATTATTCCCTCTCAAAATTTCACTAATTCCCCAAGTTTTCCTAACCTTGACCCCCTCTAGGAGACAAAAAATTCAAAACCTACTATCTTAACTTAGTTCTTAGCGCAAGTCAACCCTTTATTTAAATTTTTGATTCTCTTGCCCGATAACGATATAAATTCTCGTAATGACCAACCGATTTTCCGTGATACGGTTGAACAGAACGCAACCAAGTTAGCTTTGCAAGCAAAAAGGAATGTTAGCAAATTCCTTCAGCTTTGCATTGGGAACTTGCTAACGCACAATAAGAAAGTCTATGAATAAACAACTGATCAACAAACTACAAGCTGTAACTGCCCTTACCGTAGTGGGGACTACAGCCTCGATAATTTGTTCCCAGACAGCAGGACACAGCAACAGCCTGACGGATATTAGCGTAGGTCGTCAAACTGTTATCGAGTCAACTACTCAAACCGTTCTGTCCGCTTTTTCTAATAGTCGAACATTCGATTCAGATATTAAATTATCACGTTCGGTTCAAGATAATGCTAACGAAATTCTAAAAACTTTGGAGTCCCTAGTGGACAAAGAAAATACCGTCCCCGCAAGCGTTACACCCTGGACCCAAGAGGCCATTCCTTCGACGATACAACCCCAATCACAACCCAATCAAGTCAAACCAGTCCCGGCCAGCAATCCTACCTCAGTGACACCGCCAGAGAAGCCGAAAACAACCCAAGGGACAAAAACCAGCAGTCGCCCCCGTAAACGGGGAATGGCCTCTTGGTATGGTTCCGGTTTCCACGGTCGTCGCACCGCTAGTGGTGAGACTTTTAACTCTGGTGGTTTAACCGCCGCCCATCGCTATCTACCTTTCGGCACTAGGGTTAGGGTAACTAATCTGCGTAACGGGCGCTCGGTGGTGGTGCGAATTAATGATCGCGGTCCGTTTAGCGGTGGTCGCGTCATCGACCTCTCCAGAGGTGCGGCAGCGATTATCGGTGTCTTCCAGTCGGGAGTTGCCCCAGTGGTCTTGGAAGTTTTAGGCAGATAATCAGTTATCAGTTATCAGTTATCACTGCTATAGTGATCCTATTGGGATTTGACGGGGTTTATGTTAGAAATTAACGATTTATCGGTTAATTATGGCGGAATAAAGGCATTACAGCAGGTTAGTTTAAGGGTAGAAACGGGGGAAATTGTCACCCTGATTGGAGCGAACGGAGCAGGAAAAACGACGACTCTAAAGACGATATCTCGGCTTTTAACAGCAAAGACGGGGCGAATAATCTATCAGGGTCAAGATATTACCCATTTACCGCCCCATGAAATCGTTAAACGGGGAATTGCCCATAGTCCAGAAGGGAGAAGAATCTTAGCTCGTCAAACAGTCTTGACAAATTTGCAGTTAGGTGCTTATACGAGAAGCGATCGCCTAGGAGTAAAAAGTGATATCGAAGAGCAGTGGCAACTGTTTCCCCGACTATCGGAGCGCCGAGAGCAGTTAGCGGGAACCCTAAGCGGTGGGGAACAGCAGATGCTGGCGATCGCCAGAGCTTTAATGAGTCGTCCCAAGTTATTGTTACTAGACGAACCCAGTTTAGGACTAGCGCCGCAGATAGTGCGAGAAATCTTCAGTATTATCCGTCAATTAAACGAATCGGGAGTAACTATCCTGTTAGTGGAACAAAACGCCCATTTAGCCCTAGAAACTGCCAATCGCGGCTATGTTTTGGCAGCGGGACGCTTGACTATTGCGGGAGAAGCTGGGGATTTACTCAAGGATGAGCGAGTCAAACAAGCTTATTTGGGCTGATCAATCACAGTGCGGGGATCATTGAAGAAAATCTATAGTAAAACTTGGTAAAAAATATTAACAAAATTTTACAAAGTCGCATAGAATGAACACATAACGAAATAGGTATTTTTTCTTACTGCCATGCTAACGGCTAACTTCCCCTGGCTCACTGCCATCATTTTGCTCCCCTTGCTTGCCTCCTTCCTAATCCCTGTAATCCCCGACAAGGAAGGAAAAACTGTTCGTTGGTTCGCTCTTGGAGTCGGACTAGCAGACTTTATATTAATGTGTTACGTCTTTTTACAAAAATATGATTTAAGCAACCCCAACCTACAATTAGTAGAAAAAATCGATTGGGTTCCCCAAATTGGTTTAAGTTGGGCGGTGTCGGTGGATGGTATCTCGGCACCGTTAGTTTTATTAGCAGGATTGGTGACAACCCTTTCTATCTTGGCCGCGTGGCAAGTGGACCGCAAACCCCGTTTATTCTACTTCCTGATGCTGTTGCTCTACGCCGCTCAGATTGGTGTTTTCGTTGCCCAAGACTTATTATTATTCTTTTTAATGTGGGAAATCGAGTTAATTCCCGTTTATCTACTCGTTTCCATCTGGGGTGGTCAAAAACGTCGTTATGCCGCCACTAAATTCTTACTCTACACCGCCGCCGCTTCTATCTTCATCCTCGTTGCCGGTCTAGCCATGGCCCTCTACGGTGGTGGTGCCATGACCTTTGATATGGCGGAATTAGGATTTAAAGATTATCCCCTCGCTTTAGAATTAGTCCTTTACGCCGGTTTATTAATCGCTTTCGGAGTCAAACTCGCCATCTTCCCCCTCCATACTTGGCTCCCCGATGCTCACGGTGAAGCTTCTGCACCTGTATCGATGATTCTCGCTGGTGTTCTCCTTAAAATGGGTGGTTATGGTTTAATCCGCCTTAATATGGGGCTTTTACCCGATGCACATATCTACTTTGCTCCGATTCTAGCGATTCTCGGTGTCGTCAATATTATCTACGGTGCTTTCGCTTCCTTCGGTCAACAAAACATGAAACGCCGTCTCGCCTATTCCTCGGTTTCACACATGGGATTCGTCCTTTTAGGGATTGCTTCCTTTACCGATGTGGGTATTAGCGGTGCTATGTTACAAATGCTCTCCCACGGTTTAATTGCCGCCGTCTTATTCTTCCTTGCTGGTGTCACCTACGACCGCACCCATACCTTAGCTTTAAACGAGATGGGTGGGATTGCCCAAGCGATGCCGAAAGTCTTCGCTCTCTTTACTGCCGGCGCCATGGCTTCCCTAGCGTTACCCGGAATGAGCGGTTTTGCCAGTGAAATTACTGTATTCATCGGTGTCACTAGCAGTGACGTTTATAGCCAAACCTTCCGGGTTGTGACTGTCTTCCTCGCTTCCGTTGGTTTAATCCTCACCCCGATTTATCTACTCTCCATGCTTCGTCAAGTTTTCTACGGAGATGGTTCTTCCTGCGATATTACTAACATTCTCCCCAACAAAAGTAACGAACAGGCAGTTTGTTTTGGTACTAGCTGTGTCCTCCCTCATGAATCAGAATATAGTGACGCTAAACCCAGAGAAATCTTTATCGCTGTCTCTTTCCTCGCTTTGATTGTCGCTATCGGTTTCTATCCCCAACTGGCTACCCGTATCTACGATGTGAAAACGGTGGCAGTTAACTCGGAAGTGCGTCAAGCTTACACAGAAATCGCCGCTACTCGTCAAAATATCTACGCTGAAACTCAACCAGACGTAAGCGCCAAGGTTGCCAGTATATTCCAATAAATTGGCAAGTCTAAAGTGAATAGGTTATCGGGAGTGGAAATTCTGCTCCTGATTTTTTTTGGCGAGGAGATAATTAATTAGGGTTGGCTGAATAAATGTGAAATATAGACGAGGTAAGGGTTTTAGGGGTCTATTTCGCAAAACAAGTGCAAGATTTTCAGAGAATCGTGGTCTTGTAGGGGCGAAGCATTCGGGCATAACCTATCGCTGAAACCGTAGATTTCCTATCCGAATGCTTCGCCCCTACTTTTTGCCGCAAACCCTACATAAACAAACTATAATCTACATGAAAGAAATGTCCTAATAATTTCGCCTGTTCTTGGCTAATTGACCCTTTTCCTGCAATTAAACTAGAAGCAATTTTGTCAGAGCCAAGGATTATGGCTATGTCTTTCTTGTTAACGCTTTGTTGCTCCATCAAAAACAATAACATAGAATTAGGTGTGGTTGATTCTTGTAGATAAAAGCTTCTTTCAAAATTCTCAATTAAAAAAATTAGAAGCTCATAAAGTTCATCTTCTTCGGGAGTTCGATGCTGACGGTGCATCAATTCTTCGACAATAACCAGAGCTTTTTCATTTTCTGCTTCTGTTCTGATAACTTTAGGTAAATGGCGAGCTAGTAATTCTTTGTATTTTTCTGGATTAAAAGTAAGGGTCATTTTTCCATTGCTCCTTATCGTATTCAGCGTGAGTTAAAACATACTTGATATAAATTAGCCGCTTCTGATAATCGATACTGGTTATAAGGCGATAACGATTTCCTTTAATGTTAAAAACAGTAAAATTACCAACTGCTTCTGCTTGGGGAAATACTGTTTGAACCTCAACTAAATTATACCAAATTGCTTGACTGGCAATTTTATGCCAATTTTCTAAAGCTATTCGGGAATCAGCGTGTTTATTCGTAAATTCTCGTAATCTTCGATAGCTGATGACGTGCATTTATAAAAACAAACATAAATTATCTCTATTGTGTGGACAATGCTCATTAAATAAAATTAAGGAATACATTTTTTAACTTGCTCAAGAGACAATCCCAACGTACTAGCAATTTGCTCGGCCGTCAAGCCAAGCTCGACTAAGTTTGGAATAATTTCTAGTTTTGCTTTTTGTCTTTCTCTTTCCAGAATTGTCAGGCTTTCTTTAACATAAGGTATAGCAGTTTCTTCTATTATTGATTCAATATTTTCTGTCTCATAACTTTGTGAAGGATTAGCACAGAGGTTAATGTTACCGATTTGCACAGGATTAACCATATTGGAGTACGCATTTGCCACTCCTAATCTTTCAATAGTAGCACGGAAATTAGACTTATTTAAATCTTCTCCTAAAGCTTCGGAAAGAATGCGCCACAGTTGATAAGCTTCATCTTTAGTATGCCCTGCCGAACAATGATATTCTTCAGAAATATGGGTATATTTTTTTCCATTAAGGACTCCCTTCAGAATCGCAACTTGCAGACTGTCAAGATGTTGCCCCGTTTGTGCGAAAACTAGGTCATCCACGTATTTCAACACCGCTTGTACGTCCATTAACCTGTTGCTTCATACCTCTAACGCCCACCCGTTATTATCCGCTATAATCCGCTTTTTGTCAAGATTATTAATAAAACTCCCGCCTTTATCCGCCACCATCCGACTTTAGATTAGCTGAAATCAGGCTTATGCTTGAAGCAGGAATTGATGAGGCTAAAAGAATGGCTAATAAAATTACCACCATAACACTAGCTACTGGAGTTTTCCTCGGTTGTGCAGTCATTGAAACTCCCGTTGTAAATTCTGCTCCAACATTACTCGGACCAACTCCTTATCTTAGCTTTAATGATAGTCCATTTAAAAATGTTAACTTTAGCTATTTTTACCTTGAGAATTTTGAGGATGGTTCCCTGAATGTGCCAGGTGTTACAGCCTCTAGTGCTAGTGGCTTACCATTTGGCGTGGAAGGTCCAGGTTTTTATACAGATTCTGTTGATATTGACGACGGAGTGATTGATGGAAACGGGCAACAAGGTCATTATCTCGTTGAAGTAGGTAATGGAATAATAGGAGGCTTTAAATTTACTTTCAATGCCAATACTTTAGGAAACTTTCCTACTCATGTAGGTATTGTCTGGACAGATTCATATTCAAGCTTTGGCGGAATAGATCAAACACCACTAACTTTTGAAGGGTTTGATGCACAAGGAAATTCTTTAGGTACTATTGCACTTGGTCAGGGACAGATTGGCGATACCAGAAACGACGGAACAACAGTTGATGATCGCTTTTTTGGAGTTATCAATTTAGCAGGCATTTCAGCTATCTCAATATCTCAGACTTTAATCGATGGAGGCTTTGAAGTAGATCACTTAGAATATGGATCTGTTGCCAAATCTAGTCAAACTGTTTCTGAACCTTCCACTGTCTTTGGTTTATTAGGATTCGGTTTATTTGGACTAGGTGCAATCTGCAAGCGGACTGTTTCAGCTAATTGGATGTAATAGATTCTCCCGATCTCCCGGGGAGCATCCCACTTTTGCAATAAGCAATTGTACTTAGATGTGAAATGCTTATATGGCAAGCCTTTTCGGGAGTTCATAGATTTTTAACGGTTCTCTAAATTGTGTGATTGGAACCAGAATCGTTATACTAAATCCGGTTATTAAAGACTGATTATTTATTCCCCCTTTTGCATGAGTGCCTTTTGCCTGTCCTGATATGTAGCCTATGCTCAACGGATTTAGTATAACTTCTGCTGATCACCATAAGTGAGAGAAATTCACAAATATGAGATACACCCGATTGATAGTGAACACTCATTATATATCTGGACTTCCCCCGTATAAACATACTAGCTATGGCTAAAAGTCTTACAGAGCCTGAGTTAAAGCAATGAAATACTAATGAACTACTGGACACAAAATCCTGAAGTTCTTACGCCGATAGGGTTTGAGGCAAAAATTT
>NZ_JADBVM010000351.1:0-15163 GCF_020244875.1 Microcystis sp. M44BS1 | reverse complement strand
ATTATCACCGAATAATCCCCTAAAATCGGCTTCCTTAAACTTATTGTATAATCTGAGTAGAAATCTAGAAGCTTTATCGAAAAAAACACAGGAGGATAGGGAGTTTATTATGCGTTTAGCTCCACTTTACCAACAGGATAGAGAACAAGCGGTTCAGCAAGGTGTACAGCAGGAAGCATTAAAGTTAGTCCTCCGTCAACTTCAGCGACGTTTCGGGGAAATACCGCAAAATCTAGAAGAAACCATCCGTAACCTTCCTGTGGAGCGGTTAGAAGACTTAGGACTCGCTTTATTAGACTTTGACACTTTGACAGATTTAGATAACTGGTTGCACCCGTGAACAATAGCGATCTCGCGTAGCGAGCGCGTTGCGAGCGCATTATCCATCCTTGATTATTCTATCGTCAAGGGGTCCACATCGATCGCCATACTTACCTTGGGTAAAACTAAGCTTTTCAAAGGACGAAAAAGACGACCGATATCAGCCTTTTCTCCCGATAATTTTAACAGAATTTGCCAGCGATAACGGTTAGCCACACGCATAATTGTTGCTGGTGCAGGTCCCAAAATATCCCAATCGGAACCGAAATTATTAACACATTCCTCTGCGACATTTTCGGCACTTTTCTGCACTGCTTCCCCATCTAAACCACTAAAGCGAATTAAGACTAAACTGCCGTAGGGAGGATAATTTAAACCCTCTCTCTGCATTAATTCCGTCTCGACAAAACCCTCATAATCGTGGGTTTGCACTGCTCTAATCACGGGATGTTCGGGGGTATAGGTTTGGATAATTACCTTTCCTTCTGTTTCTCCCCTTCCTGCTCTCCCTGCTACTTGGGTGAGGGTTTGAAAAGTGCGTTCGGAGGCGCGATAATCGGAGTGATAAAGTAAGCCATCGGCTGCCATTACTCCTACTAAAGTAACTCGATCGATATCTAATCCTTTGGTGAGCATTTGGGTTCCCACTAAAACATCAAACTCACCATCAGTAAATAGTTTTAATAGTTCCCGGGGAGCATTTTTGTTACGGGTGGTATCACTATCAAAACGCAAGCAGCGCAAATCAGGAAATTCTTTGCTTAATTCTTGGGTGACGCGCTGAGTACCAGTACCGAAAAATTTTAGATAGGGAGAACCGCATTCAGGACATTGTTTCGGATGAATGCGACCATAGTTACAGTAGTGACAGCGGAGTAATTCTTGCGCTCCCGGTTCGGTGTGGTGGTAGGAGAGGGAGACATCACAGTGGGGACACTCCAGCACATAACCGCAACTTCTGCAAGATACAAATGTACTATGTCCCCGGCGACTGACGAATAAAATTGCCTGTTCTCCCTTGTCGCGCAGGGTTTCCAGAGATGAACGCAGGGATTGACTAAACAGGGAACGATTGCCTCGCTGCAATTCCCGTCGCATATCGACGATTTCCACCCGAGGTAAGGGGCGATTTTGGATGCGATCGGGCAAAGATAGGTAAAGACGGGGATTAGCTTGGGATTCTAGCCATGTTTCTAGGGATGGCGTGGCCGAGCCTAAAATTACGGGACAATGGTTTAATTGAGCGCGCCATTTAGCCACGGTACGCGCGTGATAGGTGGGGAGTAATTGACTTTGTTTAAAGCTGCTATCGTGTTCTTCATCGAGGATAATCATGCCTAGGTGGGGTAAAGGAGCAAAAATCGCCGATCGCGTCCCGATAATAACTTGCGGGGTTCCTGTCAACATCTGTCGCCAGGTATCGTATCTTTCTCCTTCCGAGAGGGCGCTATGATAAACATAGACTCGATCGCCAAAACGGGCCACAAAGCGATCGGTTAGTTGCGGTGTTAATCCAATTTCGGGGACTAAAACCAAGGCAGATTTACCCGCTGCCAGGACAGGTGCGATCGCCTGTAGATAGACTTCTGTTTTACCCGATCCCGTCACTCCATGTAAGAGAGCGCTTTCACCACCTTTTAGGGTTTGAATGGCTTCTAAAGCCTGTTTTTGACTATAAGTGAGTGTTTTTGGTTGATCCCTGCTCATAATCGCCGAGGATAAGCGCAGGAATTCCCTGTCCTCAATCACCACATAACCCTTGTCAATGAGCGGTTTAAAATGTTTTGTCCCCGCAAGTTTTACCAATTCTGGCAGCCACATTTCTCCTCCCTGATGACGGAGAATTTCGACAATTTTGCGTTGATTTTCGGTTAAATCGGCAGGAAAGTCGGTTATTAGCAGGGTAATGGCTTTTTTTAGCTTAATATTGGTACTTTTGGGTGCTTCTAGATAACTTTCTACCCAACCGCGCTTAACTAAGTCTCGGATCCCGTAATTAGCATTTTTTAGTTTTTCTTGCAGGTATTTCGCCGAATAATCGCCTTCTTTTTGATTTTTGAGCAGGGATAAAATCTGACGGGAGAGGGGAGTACAAAAAACTTCTGCACCG
Organism: Microcystis sp. M44BS1; assembly: GCF_020244875.1. Lineage (NCBI taxonomy): Bacteria > Bacillati > Cyanobacteriota > Cyanophyceae > Chroococcales > Microcystaceae > Microcystis > Microcystis sp. M44BS1. The sequence goes on along the minus strand of NZ_JADBVM010000351.1, from coordinate 12,732 downwards.
GGGGGAATCGCTTCTGGTTTTAATCTGATGCGACGTTGGGAACTTCGCAGTAAACCCTTAGGTAAAGCGACGCGAACAACGGTGATTAAATCCGTTGCATAGTATTGGGCGATTTTCGTCAATAACTGCCAATAATTATCGGGGAAAAAGCCCTTAGTAATCACATCTTCCACGGGACGGATTTGATTTTCTTCTAGTCCTGCAGGCAAATTTTCGAGAAATCTAAGAGCAATTCCCCCAATTACCTGAGAACCGAAGGGAACGCTTAAAATATCGCCAATTTCTACCGTTAAATCCAGGGGGACACTATAGGTTAATATTTGCTGATCCTCTTGACTATCTCTAGGATAAGGGCGATCAACCAAAACTTCTAACCACGGTTGTCCAGTTGTGGTTAATTGGTAAGGTGTGCGAGGTTCTGCTACAGTCAGGGTAGCACAGCGATCGAGCATGGTTATCAGTTATCAGTTATCAGTTATCAGTGGGGAGTGGGAAGTGGGGAGTGGGAAGTGGGGAGAATGGGGTATTTAAATTATAGTTTAAAGCTTGAGGGGAATAAAACCAGTTAATTTTCTCTAAAAACAGTTTAAATATTGCTTTTTTGCCCACAAATTTTGATTTTTAGCTAGTGAAGTCTTCCCAAAAGAATTTTTATCCACCCTTAAGCATTGATAAAGTTAATGATAACTATTGACTATTAGCTATTAAATCGCACCATAGTTAGTCAAAAGGTGAGAATGGTTCTCAATAGAAAAAGCGAAGAATAGTAATAAAAAGCTGATGGCTATCTTGATTGTTAAGAAGCGTGATCTTTACCTAGTCAAATACCAAAAACCTTAGTTAGAGTGTATAAGTGAAAACCCTGAAAGTCTCCCCTATTCACCAGAAAATCTGATTATCTGGTTCAGCGATTTGTAACCATGGACACAGAAGCACCCAATTATATCCCAGAAATGGCCGCCATTAATTAAGAAAACGTTTAAAAAATCTGCTCCCCGAAAATTCAATGTAACAATCAGCCCATTGGGAGAAACTAAGTTTTTCCCCGCTATTATAACCCCACTCCATCCATAACTGCTTATGAAAATCTCTAAACTAGCCGCTGATGATAATTTTAATCAAATCATTGCCCTGGAGACAAATCCTTTAGAACTGGACAGCGTGGATTTTGCTGAAAGAACTGACGAGGATCTGACTGAATCTTTACCGGAAACCCTAAAAAACACTCGTGGGAGTAGTGGAACTGGATACGATAAAGGCAGCAATGAAGACACTGTTGGGGCATTTTTTAAAGAAATGGCTCGTTATCCCCTGCTTAGTGCGGAAGAAGAAATTGAATTAGCCTACTCGGTTAAGTTTCTCATGGAAGCGGAAGAAGTACGCCAAAAACTGCAAGAAAATTTACATCGTCCCCCGACGAAAACGGAATGGGCAATCGCTTTAGAATTAGATAATGAACGTCAACTGGAAAACCGTCTTTATCGCGGACGAACAGCTAAACGGAAAATGATTCGTTCTAATTTGCGCTTGGTGGTTTCTATCGCTAAACGCTATTTAAATCGCGGGGTTCCTTTCTTAGATTTAATTCAAGAAGGTGCGATCGGACTCAACCGTGCGGCCGAAAAATTTGATCCCAATAAAGGTTATAAATTCTCTACCTATGCTTATTGGTGGATTCGACAAGCAATCACCCGCACCATTGCTAACGATGCGCGGACAATTCGTTTACCGATTCACATTGTCGAAAAACTCAATAAACTCAAAAAAGCGCAGCGCATTCTCAAGCAAGATTTACAGCGCAATCCCAATGAACGGGAACTTGCGGAAGCGTTAGAAATAACTCCCGAACAATTGCGGCAATTATTACAATTGCGTCGTCAATCTCTCTCTTTAAATCATCGTGTAGGGAAGGGAGAAGATACGGAATTAGTGGATCTTTTGGAAGATGATGATCTACAACTTCCCGAAGATAAAATGAATGAGATGATGATGCGTCAAGAAATTTTCGCAGTTTTAAGTGATGTTCTCACGGAACGGGAAAAAGATGTTATCTCCCTCCGTTATGGTTTAGCTACCAGTCAACCCTATACCCTAGAGGAAGTGGGGGGAATGTTCAATTTATCTCGGGAACGAGTACGTCAAATTCAAACTAAAGCGATGCGAAAATTACGTCGTCCTCAAGTCGCACGTCGTCTGAAAGGATGGTTACATTAATAATTTTTTCTAACTCGTTCTCTCCTCTCTCCTTTTTCCTGGAGAGCTTTTTTTGTCGATATTTAGCTTAAAATTAAGGTAAAGCTGATTTTCTCAGTAGATAGTCATAATACCTATGAACCGACATCTCCAACCGAAAGTGAAAACGGGAAAATATCAATCTCCCCAAGAAGTCATCGACTTTGCTTTGCAGTTACTCGATGAATATGAACAAATAACTGATGCAGAATGGAGAGAAGATATTCGGCAAAAAATAGATAAAGCTATCTTTGCATCAGAAAATCATCCTCTCATAGATGGAGAAACTTTTGTCACTGAAATTATTCATCGTTTTCAACTTTTCAACCCATGGGAGATTAATCTAAAATAGGTGGTTATAAGTAGGGAGGCACAATTATTTGTAGGATGGGTTAGCGGTAGCGTAACATGAGCGGGTGTTGGGTTTCATGCTTCAACCCAACCTACGTTCATCTTATATTTAATTCCACCCACCCGCTTATCATAAATATACTAGCTAGTCAGTATCTGAATACAATAGGCAATTTTTCAGCTATTTTTTCTAGTTTTGAATAAAATCAAATTAATTCAATATGTCCAAAAACTTTTGGTTAATTCCCGATAATATCTATTTTCTCAACCATGGTTCCTATGGTGCAACCCCTAAAATAGTCTTGGATTATCAGCAACAATTGCGGGAACGAATGGAAAGACAACCCTTAGCATTTTTGGGGAGAGAATTAGAGGGTTTATTAGATATTGCTAGGCAAAAATTAGCGGATTTAGTGGGAGTAAATAGCGATGATTTAGTCTTTGTTCCCAATGCAACCACAGCAGTGAATGCGGTGTTAAATTCCTTAACTTTTCAGGAAAATGAGGAAATTCTGATCACCGATCAGACCTATAATGCTTGTGCTAATGCAGTTAAACATATAGCTAAAAGATGGGGTTTAAAGGTAATTATCGCTAAAATTCCCTTTCCTGTGCAGTCCCCTTTAGAAATTAGTCAAGCAATTTTAGCATCTGTTTCTCCCCGGACAAAATTAGTAGTTTTAGATCATGTCACCAGTCCCACGGCCTTAATTTGGCCAATCGCAGAAATTGTGCAAGAATTAAATAATCGCTGCATTGATACTCTCATCGATGGCGCTCATGCTTTAGGTTTTTTACCCCTTAATATCGGGGAAATTAATCCCACCTATTATACTGCTAATTGTCATAAGTGGTTATGTAGTCCCAAGGGGGCTGCTTTTCTCTATGTGCGCGGGGATAAACAGGCAATAATTCGACCTTTAACTATTAGCCATGGGGCCAATTCTCCTCGACAAGATCGCTCCCGTTTTCAGTTAGAATTTGCTTGGATGGGAACCGATGATCCCAGTGCTTATTTATCAGTGCCAAAAGCGATCGAGTTTTTAAATTCTCTCTCTATTGATGGTTTACTGGGTCTGATGGCGAGGAATCATAATTTGGTTTTAAAAGCCAGAAATTTGCTTTGTCGTGCCTTGCAGGTCAATTATCCCTGTCCAGAATCAATGATTGGAGCGATGTCCTCAATTCTAATGCCTAGTTATGCTTGGGCAGCAGAAGACTTATCTAGACAACTGTGGGAAAAATATCAGATCGAAGTGCCGATAATTCCCTGGGGAGAAGCATCATTAATTGTGAGAATTTCTGCTCACTACTATAATTCGATCGAGCAGTATGAATATTTAGCTGAGGTTTTAAATTACTTGCTATTGGAGCAAAGATAAGCGGGGAGCAGGGGAAAAAAATCCATAACTGAGTTTTTAAAGTTGGATTGGGAGTTAATAACGGACTTGCTATGAGAACCGATAATTGGGCTAAAATACTTCTTGGAGCATGGTTTCCTTGAGCATTTCTAAACCCTTTTTCACCCGACGGGAGACGGTAACGACACTAATGCCTAATTGTTCGGCTGTTTCCCGTTGAGTAAGATCTTTAAGGAAGACAAATTCAAGAATATGACGGGTTTTGTCTTCTAATTGAGCCATTGCCTGTTGTAAACGAATGCGATCCTCTTGACACAGTTGAAAGCTGCGATAACGGGGATCGGGAACGATGTCTTTTAAACAAGTATGATTATCTTCATCGTTATTAACCGTCGCATCGAGACTAAGAGGTTCACGGTTTTGGAAAGCCAGTTTTACCTCTTGCCATTCTGCGAGGGAAATATTTAAAGCGAGGGAGATTTCCGTATCATTGGGTTGACGATTGTAGAGGGCCTGGAAATCCCGACGCATATTTGTTGCTTGTCTGCCTAAATCTAACCAACGACGAGGAATACGAACTGTATAACCTTTATCCCGCAGATAGTGTTGAATTTCGCCGCGAATATAGGGAATAGCGAAGGAACTAAAAGCATGACCTTTGCTGCTGTCAAAACGTTTGATCGCTCGAATTAGTCCCATACAGCCAACCTGGACTAAATCTTCGTAATTTTCACGGCATTGATTGACCCAATGATGAGCTTCCCTTCTGACTAATCCTAGGTTTAACTCTATAATCTGATCCAGTAACTTATTGTCTCCTGTTTTTTGATATTTTTGGAATAGGGTGAGAGTTTCTAGTTTAAGATTTTCTTTATTTAGGACAGACATATGGCGTTAACAGACTTAAAAAATCATTGGCTGTAAAAGATCACTATTGTAATTAGCTTTGACCAATCCCAATGCAGTGTAGATTAGAAGCGGCCAGCAATGGCAACAATGTAACTTACTACGATCTTGATGATACGACCTTTGTATAAAGACTTGTGTGATTTCACGCGGTCAAGCCAGTATTTAAAGACACGGGTAAGCTAAAACCCAGGTAATCAGGGTTGGCTGAAAAAGTTGTTCCTAGAGGCAGGGTGTCGCCCCCCCCTGCCCCCCCCGACATCGGGGGGGGCAGGGGGGGGGTGTGGGGTGTGGGGTGTGAATTTTCCCCCCGAAAAACTCTTAATCCAACAAGGTTTTTAGATTTATTCAGCCAACCCTATCTAGGGTTTGCTGAAAAAGTAGGGGCGAAGCATTCGGATAGAAAATCTACGGTTTCAGCGATAGGTTATTGTCCGAATGCTTCGCCCGTACAGGACGCGATCGCCGATCAAGATGTAAGGTTTTTGAGCCACTAGCTTGAAAATCTTGCAGCTGCTTCGCCAAAAAGCCCCAAACCCCATACCTCGTCTATATTTCACATTTATTCAGCCAACCCTATCTAGAAAACTAGAACTCGAACAAAGGTAAACTCCGATCCTTATTTTTCGGCAATTTCGCCAGTAAACCTAAATGTTCGTAGGCGGCTGACGTCACCACGCGGCCCCGGGGAGTACGATGAAGATAACCTATTTGTAATAAATAAGGCTCATACACCTCCTCAATCGTCTTGGCATCTTCTCCCGTGGCTGCCGCTACCGCTTCCAATCCCACGGGTTTACCTTGAAACTGTTCGATCATCGTCTTTAATACTAATCGATCGGTCCAATCTAAACCCATAGAATCCACATTTAATTGATTTAATCCCTCAGCGGCTAACTGGGGGGTGATAATAGTTTCTCCCTTCACCTGCACATAGTCGCGTACCCGTTTTAATAAACGATTGGCAATGCGTGGAGTTCCGCGACTGCGACGGGAAATTTCGATCGCACCCGCTTCGGTAATGGGAATATTAAAAATAGTGGCACTTCTGAGCATAATTGCTGTCAATTCCTCAACTGTATAGAAACGCAGACGTTGAATCATGCCAAAACGATCGCGTAAAGGCGCAGTTAAAGAGCCAACTTTGGTAGTAGCACCGATTAAAGTAAAGGGAGGTAAAGAAATACTGCGAATTTTCGCCGCTTGACCCTTACCAATCGTCACATCCAGCCGATAATCCTCCATCGCGGGGTATAATAACTCCTCCGTCACCCGATTCAGTCGATGAATTTCGTCGATAAAAAGAATATCCCGGGGTTGAAGATTGATCAGGATGCCGGTAATGTCCCGGGGACGCTCTAAAGCGGGGGCGGCAGTAATGCGGCAATTTACTCCCATCTGGGCCGCTAAAATTAAAGCCATGGTGGTTTTGCCTAACCCCGGCGGTCCGTAGAAGAGCAAATGATCGATCGCTTCTTGTCTAGCTTTGGCCGCGGCGATGGTGACTTTTAGATTAGCTTTTAAGTCCTGTTGACCGATATAATCCTCTAGGGATTGGGGACGAATTTGCGCTTCTGCTTTTTCCGTTTCTTCTATAGTGGGATTGGGAGTGAGCAGATTTTCCTCGGCTGCCGGGGGGGAATTGTGCGATCGTTTGATGGCCATTGTTACAATCAAGAGTCTAGGATATGTTAGCGAAGCGGATTTTGCCTTGTTTGGATGTCAATAAAGGTCGGGTAGTTAAAGGGGTTAATTTTGTCAATCTTCAGGATGCTGGCGACCCCGTGGAGTTAGCTCGCTTGTATAATCAGGCAGGGGCCGATGAGTTGGTTTTTCTTGATATTACTGCTACCCATGAAGATCGCGACACAATTATTGATGTAGTCTATCGCACGGCGGAACAGGTTTTTATTCCTCTGACCGTGGGAGGTGGCATCCAATCCTTAGAAAATATTAAAAATTTGTTAAGAGCCGGGGCCGATAAAGTCAGCATTAACTCGGCTGCCGTGCGCGAGCCGGAATTGCTCGATCGAGCCAGCGATCGCTTTGGGAAACAGTGTATTGTGGTGGCGATCGATGCTAGACGACGCAAGGATGTGCATAACCCCGGTTGGGAGGTTTATGTTCGGGGTGGACGCGAAAATACGGGTATTGATGCTTTATTATGGGCGCAAGAAGTGGAAAAACGCGGGGCGGGTGAGTTGTTAGTTACCAGTATGGATGCCGACGGCACGCAAGCGGGTTACGATCTGGCCTTGACAAAAGCGATCGCAGAAAGGGTGGAGATTCCTGTGATTGCCTCTGGAGGAGCGGGTAATTGTCAGCATATCTACGAAGCATTGACGGAAGGCCGGGCAGAAGCGGCTTTATTGGCTTCTTTGCTTCATTATGGTCAATTAACCATCGCTGAGGTCAAAAATTATCTGCAAAATCAACAAGTACCCGTGCGTTAGCCGGGAAAATGAGAGCAAGATTTGCAGAACTTAATCTAGTGATTGAGTCGGTTTTTCGGGAAAAGGATTTCTTCAGGCTGCAAACCAAGAAGAGCAAGGTTTACACCTGTTACTGAAAGCCAATGGCTGACGGCTGACAGCCGCGATCGAGCAACCGGCAAAAAATCCCTGTTTTTAACTTCCCTCCGATTATCCCTCGGGAAAATTATGTATTAGAATAGAAGAAAGTTAACAAAATTTAAAATATGTTAGTTCCGATTCTCATCTTTGACCTCGGTCTTGTGGCTTGGTCATTGCATCTGATGCAGCAAGCGTTCGACAGGCAAGAGTTTTCCTTGATGCTGGCGGGAACCTTGGTGGCAGCAGCGGCAGTGGCTATGTTAGTAGTTTATTTCCTCATGGGTCACTGTTTAACCTATTTAACCCAAATTTCGGCTCCTGTCTAAATGGGGGCGATTGTTTCACTCTTGTCAATTAGCGATCGCCTTGGCTGTGACAAATTTTTTTCTCGCCCCCCCCTTGACAAAATGATTCTATTTAAGCTATATTCAAAAATGGTCTTCGCGGGGCTATAGCTCAGTTGGTAGAGCACCTCAATGGCATTGAGGGGGTCAGCGGTTCGAATCCGCTTAGCTCCATACAGTTAAGATAAGAGTTTCAGGGTTACTGGAACCAAAAAAGTGGCACGGAGATGGTAGATTGAAAGAGGATTTCTGGTTAGAAAACTCTCTTTTTACATACATCGATACTCTCTCAGGACAAAATTAATAAACCTCTTGCATAATTAATTTTTGAGGGTTCAAAAAAGGCAAAAACAAGGATTAAATTACATAAAATCTGTAAATAGACCGTTTAATTGATTATTATTCATTCTTAATTCTCCTGACTACTGACTACTGACTACTGACTCCTAACCCTAACAACAATTTTTGATTTTTACAAGAGGTCTAATGATAGAGCTTTTTAAGCAACTACCTCGTTGGTTGCGGCTAAGTCTAGTTTTTCCGCTCTTATTTCTCAATGGTTGGTTATTATTCCAATTATTTAGCTATCTAGAACCCTTAGTTAGTATTTTTGTCACTGCTAGTTTACTAGCTTTTGTCCTAGATGTTCCCATCAAACTGCTGCAAAGACGCGGGGTTAATCGCAGTGGTTCGATCGCTATTGTCTTTTTAATTGCCCTATTAATTTTGAGCGTTTTAGGTTTAATTTTAATTCCCCAGATTGTCGAGCAATTAAGCAGTTTAATCAATAGTTTACCCCAGTGGATCGAGTCGGGAACCGAACAGATACAAAATTTAGAAAAGTGGGATAAAACTCAGAAATATGCGATTTATATCGAGCAATCAATCACCCAGTTATCGGAACGACTAACCAATGTTTTACAAACTCTTAGCACTCAATTACTGAGCTTTGTGCTGGGAACTATCAACAGTATCCTAAACATTCTCTTTGTTCTGGTTCTAACTGTCTTTCTGGTTCTCTATGGCGAACAAATTTGGGAGGGAATTTTAAGCTGGATTCCTGCTCCTTGGAATCTCAAATTAAGAACGATTATTCGTCAAACTTTTGAAACCTATTTTGCTGGTCAAACCATTTTAGCGGGAATTCTCAGCCTTGCTCAAATTTTTGTTTTTGTGATTCTCAAGGTCGATTATGCCCTATTATTCGGGGTGGCAATCGGTCTAACTACATTAATTCCTTTTGCCAGTGCCTTCACCATTATTGGCATTAGTACCCTACTGATGTTTCAAGATTTTTGGTTAGGGTTAAAAGTTTTGACCCTGACTATTATTGTCGGTCAAATTAATGATAATGTCATCGCCCCTCGGTTAATGGGAGGTATGATCGGACTTAACCCCGTCTGGATTATTCTATCTCTTTTTATCGGTGGCAAAGTAGCAGGAATTCTCGGTTTATTGATAGCAGTTCCTATCGCTAGTGTGCTGAAAAGTACCATCGATATCATCCGCTCGCAGCAGCGGGAAAAAGAACCGGTAGTTATCCTAGAAGAAACGGTGAAAAATTCCTCAGAGGAGAGCAAATAATACTAAATCCTGTTTTTTCAGTGAACAGTAAACAGTAATGAGTGAATTGAAAACTCACATCTGCTAACTGATAACTGCTAACTGATAACTGATAACTGATAACTGATAACTGATAACTGATAACTGTTAGGAGCGGCTAATTTCTTCGAGAATAGCCATCGCTTCTGTCACCCTATCCCTAGGGATAAATAAATGATCGTGATAATAACCAGAAATGACATTGACGCTAATTGCTGCTGCGGCCAGTTTCTCACTAATCACCGCTAAAAATCCCACCGCCGCTAAACTAGAATGCACAGAAAGAGTAATTTGTCTATAAATATATTTGTACTGCAAGCCCATGCGATCGGCTTGCTGACGGGGAATAATCACCGTTATGCCTTCCTCTTCCTGAAATTGGCAGATAGGAGTTAATTGTAGCTGTTCTAGTCCTGTTGCTGTTAGGGAAGAAAAAACGAATTCTTCGGTATTTAGGACTGGTTTCAGGGATTGGAGCAGAATATTGAGATTAGTTTCGCCTTCCTTCGGTTTTTCTGGCGATTTTTTCGCTGCATCCAGACAATGATTAGCGGCAGCGTCAGCCACACTATTTTTAGCTCGTTCAATCCAGCGCCAGCTAATGCGATCGAATCGGGCAACTAATTGACAAGCACGCTGATAAAAGGGACGTAAACTATCGCTTTTTACCTTCCAGTCTCCCTTAACTTGATTGATGACTAATTGACTGTCTCCCCGAATTTCTAGGCTTTTTAAGCCTAATTCTTGGGCTTTTTCCAATCCAATAATCAATCCCGTGTATTCAGCTTCGTTATTAGTGGCTATCTCCATATATCTAGTCGTAGTCAAGGAATTGCCCTCGGCTAAAACTATTACCGCTGCACCGGCTGCTCTCCCCGGATTGCCGCGAGAACCACCATCAAAATAGAGAACTGCTGAATTATCGGTTTTTTGAGCTTTTTTATCCATAATTTTCGTCAATAAATCTTTTTATCTCCATTTTTATCCCTTTGACAATTGTAGGCGGTAGCGATTCCTGTCGGCAAAGCGGACAAGCAAGATTTTAGCCGATCGCCGCTACCGGACAACTTTTTTTTCTTCAGGTTATTGATAATTATTTGCAGTTGTTGGTTATACTGAGAACATCAGCCTAGAGTTATATTGCTAATAGTTCTCAATTAAAAGCCCCATGAGTACAGACAAATTGCCATCGGAAGGTGAGAAAATCTTCCCTCTTAGTGCTTGGGAGCGCTGGCAGCTCTACCACTGGCTGCAGGCCCTAGACATTGAAGATAAATGCTTGTTCCATGAGCCTTTGCAGGTTCGCATCGATGCCTCCGCTCAACTTTTACAGCTGTGGACTGTCCTGCGGCAGCTAGAGGCTTCCCGAGGCTGTTTAATCGCTTGGCTGGAAACCAGTTGGCAAGCATAATCCTTGAGAAAAATTAGCAATCTAAGAGTAAAAAGTGAGAAAGTATGTCAAAATCTGTAACTGCCATGGTTCCCTTTCAAGTGGTCGGTCAATTCCTCGGTTTTGTCCTCAAAGACGGATATAAGGTAAAATACCTGAGAATCAGTGTTGATAAACGAGAATATTGGTTTAAGCCCGAAAAAACACTGCGAGACCACATACCTCTCAATATTGCTCTCCACTCATGGCTAAAAGTGACGGGAGAAAGTAGTCTTTGTTCAAAAAAGGGAAAATTAAAACTGAGGGTACTAGGGATCGAGCATTTATCTGGCGAAAAAACCCCAGAATTCGCCCCGGCAAAAGCGAAAAAAGCCACCGTCTTAATCTGTCAGAAGTCCGATTGTTGGAAAAATGGCGGTGCGAGAGTTTGCCAAAGCTTGGAGAGTGGTTTAGAGGAAAAAGGACTGGGAGAAGCGGTGAATATTAAATTAACCGGCTGTTTAAAACAGTGCAAAAAAGGCCCGAATCTGGTGGTTATGCCCGATAAAAAGCATTATAATCAGGTAGCTCCCCAAGATGTCCCCTCCCTAATCGAGCGGCATTTTGCCACTTCTGAGCAAGGGAAGAGCCTATCAGTTTAACCAGGAATTTAATCGGCGATCGCTATTGACAAACGATCTTTTTTGTGCATCAAAGGGACGAAGTGCCTAAAATTGTAATAAATTAGGGATAGAAAAAGTCAATTCTTGCCGCCGATAATTTATGACTGCTGCCACTGCAACCTTGTTAATTTCTTGTCCCGACCAGATTGGTCTAGTGGCGAAAATCGCTAATTTTATCTACGCTAATGGCGGCAATATTATCCACGCTGACCAACACACGGATTTTTCGGCGGGATTGTTCCTGATGCGGATAGAATGGCAATTAGAGGGGTTTAATTTACCCCGTGGGATGATCGAACCAGCTTTCGCCGCTATTGCCAAACCTTTGCAGGCTAGTTGGTCCCTACATTTTTCCGATACTGTCCCGCGTCTAGCTATTTGGGTGACAAAACAGGATCATTGTCTCCTCGATTTATTATGGCGACAACACGGGGGAGAAATTAGGGCAGAAATTCCTTTAATTATTAGCAATCATCGAGAATTACACTCAGTTGCCAATCAATTCGGTATTGAGTTTCATCATCTTCCCATTACCGCCGAAACCAAGATTGAACAGGAAGCCAGACAATTAGGGTTACTGCGGGAATACCGGATAGATTTAGTGATTTTAGCTAAATATATGCAGGTTCTTAGCCCAGATTTTATTAACTTTTTCCCCAATATTATCAATATTCATCATTCTTTTTTACCGGCTTTTGCCGGAGCTAATCCCTATCAACGGGCCTATGATCGAGGGGTAAAAATTATTGGAGCCACCGCCCATTATATCACTGCCGATCTCGATCAGGGGCCAATTATCGAGCAGGATGTGGTCAGAGTTAGCCATCGCGATACCGTGGGAGATTTAATTCGTCAAGGTAAGGATTTAGAAAGGGTGGTGTTAGCGCGAGCGGTACGTTTACACTTGCAAAATCGCATTTTGGTTTACGCTAATCGCACGGTAGTGTTCGCTTAAGGTTGCTAGGGTAAGCTCATCTAAAATGGGATAAGATGTACTGGACAAAAAAGACATCATTGCGGGTTAAAAATTAGGAAGTATCGGCGCAATTGACTAAAATAGCAATAGACCAGAGCAGAAGGAAAAAATTATCTATGGCAACTACATCCGAAGACGTATGGCGACTCTTAGCCGAATTAACTACCGCTCAAAAAGAAACTGACCGACAACTCAAGGAAACTGACAAACAACTCAAAGAACTGGGCAAACAAATTGGGGGACTTGGTGCCAAATTCGGCAGCTTTACCGAAGGACTTGCCCTTCCCTCAATGGAAACGATTCTCAGACAACGCTTTGGTATGGAAGTTGTTAGT
>NZ_JADBVM010000350.1:0-16302 GCF_020244875.1 Microcystis sp. M44BS1 | reverse complement strand
TGTCAGTCTGTAGAGCGACCATAAGACCAGAACAGAGTAAATCTGTTAAGGCAGGTGCGGAACCCCGCAAGGGAAAGAAGCAGAAACCCAAATCGTGAGGTTTGGGAATCACCGTCCGTTTACGGCGGTGAGGATGTCAATATTAGTTGTTTTTTTTCGAGATCGAGCTAGAATTAATTAACCTGTTACACAATCAATTCTAAGGCTTGCCAACGGCTAATAGAGTCAATTTTGGCCGCTAACTGGTTCCTGTGTCAATCGACTTTTTTTTATTAGCGGCGAAATCGATTTGACCACGTTTAGGATCATTGTCATCATCTCTAGACAACCAGCTATTGTTCTGACGTTCCCCAAAACCAGAGACTTCCTCCCCCACCATTAAGATAGGCTAAGACGCATTTTAACCGCCTATCCTTAAGATTGGCTAAATCTCCTCAAATCCCTTTACTGTTGCAAGAGTGCCTCATCTCAACAAGCAATTTAAATTCGCGGGCAGCTTAAGTAGGGAGGCACAATTATTTGTAGGATGGGTTAGCGGTAGCGTAACATAATCGGCCGTTGGGTTTCATACTTCAACCCAACCTACGTTCATCTTATATTTAATTCCACCCACCCACTTAACTGCTAGATTAGCTGACCAATTTTGTTTAGCTGTTAACTTTTGTAAAAAAAACATTAGCTGTATCCTATTGTACAGCTAGACTAAAAATAGCTAGAAAAAGCAGTTAGATCGGCAAGAGGGAAAAGGTACAAACCCTGACTGGGAGATGAGGGTTAAATACGCAAATAATCCTGAATTACCGCTCTGAAGTTGGCTTTACCGACAGCAAAAGACCAGATTAATCAGGGAAACATCGTCAGATCAACTAATCAATATAGCTTCTTAGGTGTCTGGGAGTGAAAAAGACAGAAAACGAGGGTTTTCTAGTTTCTATAACTGCACTAATCAGAGACCTAGAACTTAGCTCTAAACCGACAACTAAATTATCAGGAGAATTGGGGTTATGCTGACTCTACACACGCTGACCAATGATAGTATCTCTTGTCCCTTGTCCGATCGCATGGAGAATGTCAATTTCCACTACGAATTAGAAAATCAAATTCATCCCACCTACGGCCTCGAAAACCTAGGCATGAAAAATCTCGGTCGCGTTTATCGCAATCTTTCCGTACCGCAATTAGTCGAACAGGCGATCGAACGTCATGAGGGCGTTTTAGCCGATAATGGGGCTTTAGTGGTGGAAACGGGTAAATATACCGGTCGTTCCCCCAAAGATAAATTCATTGTCAAAGAAACCACCAGCGAAAAGGAAATCGACTGGAATCAGCATAACGCTCCGATTAGCGAGGAAAAATTCCAGCAATTATACCGAAAAGTCCTCGCCTATGTGCAGGGAAAAGACCTATATATCTTCGATGGTTACGTCGGGTCCGATCCTAATTGTCGCTTTGGCGTGCGCGTCGTCACCGAAATCGCCTATCATAACCTCTTTGCTCATCAGTTATTCCTCCGGCCCAGTGCGATCGAACTAGCTGCCCATGAAACTGATTTTACCGTGATTGCCCTGCCGGGGTTACAGGGAGATCCCGAGGATGACGGACTGAACAGCGAAGCCTTTATCGTCCTCAACCTGGCCAAAAAAATCGTTCTCATCGGTGGCACTCGCTACGCTGGCGAAATCAAAAAATCCGTCTTCTCGATGATGAACTACCTGATGACCAAACAAGGGGTTTTACCGATGCACGGTGCCGCTAACATGGATAAACACGGTCATACAGCCCTCTTTTTCGGTCTCTCCGGTACGGGTAAAACCACCCTTTCCGCCGATCCTAAACGCAGCCTCATCGGTGATGATGAACACGGTTGGTCAGAAGACGGCATTTTTAACTTTGAAGGCGGTTGTTATGCTAAAACCATCCGTTTAAGTGCCGAATACGAACCCCAAATCTGGGCGGCGATTCAATTTGGCACTATTCTCGAAAACGTGATCCTGTCCCCCGATAATCGCCTTCCCGACTACGATGATGGACGTTTGACCGAAAACACCCGCGCCGCCTATCCCCTGCGTTATATCCCTAATTGTGCCGTATCTGGCATGGGGACCCACCCGAAAACTATTATCTTCTTAACTGCCGATGCTTTTGGGGTACTGCCACCAATCGCCAAATTAACCAAGGACCAGGCGATGTATCATTTCCTCTCCGGTTATACTAGCAAATTAGCGGGAACGGAACGGGGAATCAGCGCCCCACAGGTGACTTTTTCCAGTTGTTTCGGTCAATGTTTCTTCCCTCTCTCACCCCTCGTCTATGCCCAAATGTTAGGGGAACGTTTAGAACAACATCCCGAAACCTCCGTTTATCTGATTAATACTGGTTGGTCCGGTGGTCCCTACGGAGTCGGCGATCGCATTTCGATCAAACACACCCGCGCTATGGTTTCCGCCGCTTTAAATGGCGATTTAGAGGAAGTGATTTTTCATCCTCATCCCATCTTTCAAGTTCTCGTTCCCGAAATTGTCCCCGGAGTTCCCAAAAAAATCCTCGACCCGCGACAAGCATGGCAAGATGGCGAATCCTACGACCTACAAGCGCGAGAATTGGCCCATCGTTTCGTGGAAAATTTCCGTCAATTTACCACTGCCTCCCAAGAAATAATTGCAGCCGGTCCAATTTGGGAATAGCAACATCAAGGAATCGGTTATCAACTAGGGTTTGCGGCAAAAAGTTTGTTGGTGGGGTTATCAGTTATCAGTTATCAGTTATCAGTTGTCAGATGTGAGTTTTCAGTTCACTGTTTACTGTTTACTGAAAAAAGGTTCCCCACTTCCCCACTTCCCCCTCTCCGGCACTCGCTACACCCTTCTATTGCCCATAGCTTGTCCAGCGAGATAACCAGTGGTCCAAGCGCTTTGAAAATTAAATCCCCCCGTGACTGCATCGATATCTAGTACCTCCCCGGCAAAATATAACCCCGGACAGATTTTACTTTCCATAGTTTTAAAATCCACTTCCTGAAGATTCACTCCCCCAGAGGTGACAAATTCCTCCTTAAACACCCCTTTCCCTTTGATTTGATATTCCCCCTGCTGTAATTCAATCATTAATCGATTGAGAGTATTTTTAGATAATTCTGCCCAGGGAGTTTCTGAGTTAACAGTCAAGTAACTTAATAAACTCTGCCAAAGACGCTTAGGTAACTGCTCAAAGGGACAATAATTAAAAAGTTTTCTTTTGGGATATTCACTTTTAGTTTGTAAGATAATTTCTCGCAATTTTTCAGGATGATAATCCCCTAACCAATTAATTATTAAAGGCATTCGGTAATGATGCTCGTGAAGTACCCGCGCTCCCCAAGCAGAAAGTTTTAAAATAGCCGGTCCACTAACTCCCCAATGGGTAATTAATAAAGGTCCGATTTGTTCTAATTTACTTCCCCCAAGACGAACTCGCACTTTATCCACAGTAACCCCTAACAAATCTTGCAGACGAGGATCGGCAATTTGAAAGGTAAATAAAGAAGGGACAGGAGAGACTAGAGAATGACCTAAATCTTGAGCGGTGCGATAACCAAAAGGACTACTTCCCGTAGCAATTAACAGCTTATCTGCTCTAATTTGCTCATCTTTTTTTAATTCAATTAAAAAACTTTCTTCCTGTTTTTTTACGGATTTAACTGGGGAATTTAGCCTTAAATTAACCCCAGCAAAAGTCGCACTTTCCCGCAGACAATTAACAATAGTTTCAGAATTATCGGTGCTGGGAAACATTCGTCCATCCGCTTCCGTTTTTAGTTTTACCCCCCGCAATTCAAACCATTTAATAGTATCTTGGGGTTGAAACCGACTAAAAGCTCCCCGTAGTGCTTTGCCACCGCGAGGATAATAATTAACCAATTGGGAAACATCAAAACAATGATGGGTGACATTACAGCGTCCCCCTCCCGAAATCCGCACTTTAACTAGGGGTTCTTTTGCCGCTTCTAGGATAGTAACGCCAGCTTTTGGGTTAGATTCTGCCGCTTTAATTGCGCCAAAAAATCCCGCTGCTCCGCCACCAATTACGACTATTTGAGTCATATAAGTAAGTGGTTATAATTAAATTGAAGATAGATTTTGTCTTTGATCCCCCCTTAATCCCCCCTTGATAAGGGGGGTGCCGATACCCCCTTAATCCCCCCTTGATAAGGGGGGTGTCGATCCCCCCTTAATCCAAGGAAAAAGTTAAGTTTAAACTGCCAAAAATCGCTGAATGACTTCTTGACTTAATTCGCTTGTGAAACCGGAAGCAACAATTCCCCCTTTCTGCATGGCGTAATATCGATCAGCTTGGCGGACAAAATGCAGGTGTTGTTCTACTAATAAAACGGCGATTCCTTTGCTGGCAACAATACGCCGCACCGCTGCTTCAATTTCGAGAATAATTGACGGTTGAATTCCTTCTGTGGGTTCATCTAAAATTAATAATTTTGGTTCCCCAACTAAGGCGCGAGCGATGGCTAATTGCTGTTGTTGTCCACCGCTTAAATCTCCTCCCATCCGCGATAACATGGTTTTTAAAACGGGAAATAAATCAAAGATTTCTTCGGGAATTGTGGCATTTTTTCTTTTTGTGGGTAAAGCTTCCAAACCGAGAATTAAATTCTCTTTTACCGTTAAACGGGGAATAATATCCCTACCCTGCGGCACATAACCCAGTCCTAATCTGGCTCTTTGATCTGAGGTTTTATTAATCAGGTTTTCTTGCTCATAACTAATTGCTCCTGCTCGCGGTTTTAAGATACCCATTAGGGTTTTTAATAGGGTAGTTTTACCCACGCCATTACGTCCGATTAAACAGACCATTTCTCCCGCATTAATGTTAAGATCAACATCTCTTAAAATATGACTTTCTCCGTAGTAAACATTGAGATCAGATATGTGTAACATTGTCAACCCTTTTTAACTAATTTTAATTATTTGAATTTTTATTCTTCCGAGGAACCTAGATAAACTTCAATAACTTTCGGATCATTTTGAATTTGCTCCATATTCCCCTCACAGAGAACGGTTCCTTGATGTAAAACCGTGACTTTACGGGCAATTTGACGGACGAATTCCATATCGTGTTCAATGACAATAATTGAATGACTTTCCGCTAGATTTAATAACAAATTGCCCACGTTTTCTGTTTCCTCATCGGTTAATCCTGCCACGGGTTCATCTACTAGCAGTAAATCTGGTGACTGGGCCACTAATTGACCAATTTCTAAGCGTTGTTTTTCGCCGTGGGACAGTAAAGAAGCGGATAAATCAGCTTTAGCAGTTAACCCGATAATTTCCAATAAACCAATAACTTTTCTGCTATCTTCTAGCGGAGGACGACCGAAAAGAGTCGAGAAAACATTTTTATTACGGTTGCTAACTAAATCGAGATTTTCTCGCACAGTTAGATTTAAATATACCCTAGGAGTTTGGAATTTGCGACCAATACCTAAACGAGCGATCGCATATTCAGGAATTTTGCGGAGATCTCGACCTTTAAATAATACCCGTCCGACGGTGGGTTGCACTTTCCCAGTAATCACATCCAAAAAAGTGGTTTTTCCCGCACCATTGGGACCGATAATCACCCGCAATTCTCCCGTATCCATACTGAAATTAAGATTATTGAGAGCTTTAAAACCCCCAAAACTAACGGTAAGATTCTCGATTTCTAAGATTTTTCCAGTCATAATTTCTAAGAGGGAGTGGGGAAGTGGGGAAGTGGGGAAGTGGGGAAGTGGGGAAGTGGGGAAGTGGGGAAGTGGGAAGTGGGAAGTGGGAAGTGGGGAAGTGGGGAAGTGGGGAAGTGGGGAGAAAAAAACTGATTACTGATTACTGATTACTGTCTCCTGTCTCCTGACTCGGAGAATACTAACAGAATAAGATCACTTATGCTCTAATTCTTCTCTTTCCAGTTGCACTTCTGGATCTTCCTCAATACTAGGATAGGTAATTAAAGTTTTGCGGAAACCAAAATGAGTCAGCAAACGTTTAATACCACCGAGAAGACCATCGGGAAGCACTGTCACCACAATTAGGAATAGGGCCCCTTGGAAAAATACCCAGACTTCCGGAAATTGTTCGCTTAAAAAAGTTTGGGCCATGCGTACCAGTAAAGTACCGATAACTGCCCCCACAAGGGTAGCGCGTCCCCCCACAGCCACCCAAATCACCATTTCAATGGAAAAAGCCACATCCATAGAGTTAGGGGTGATAATTCCCGTTTGCACGGTGTAAAGAGCGCCGGCAACACCGGCAATTGCCCCAGAAATGGCAAAAACTAACACCTTAAACCAAGTAGGATCATAACCAGAAAAACGAACCCGCACCTCATCATCGCGAATGGCGACTAATAAGCGCCCAAATCTGCCTGTAGTTAACCAACGACAGAGGAGATAAATAGCCAGTAAACAGACAATTGTGAGTAAATAAAAGGCCACTTGAACGGCATCGGAACCCACCAGTAACCCGAAAATTGTTTGGGTATCGGTTTTTAAGCCATTAGTGCCGTTAATTAACTTCTGTTGACCGTTAAAAAAGTTAAAAAATACCAGTAAAGCCGCTTGGGTTAAAATCGAGAAATAAACCCCTTTAATGCGATTGCGGAAGATTAAATAACCTAATAATCCTGCCACGATCGCTGGTACAATAATTAGGGCTAGAATTGTCAAAGGTAGGGAATAAAAAGGTTGCCAAATAAAAGGTAATTCTGTCACCCCGTAGAGAGTAAAAAATTCGGGCATTTTTCCGGGGGGTAACTGAAGATTTAGGTACATGGCCAAAGCGTAACCACCGAGAGCAAAAAAGATGCCATGACCAAGACTTAATAAACCCGTATAACCCCAGATTAAATCTATCCCCAAAGCGACAATAGCGAAGGAAAGAAATCGCCCCAATAAACGCAAGCGGAAAGCCGACAAAGCTAAGGGCAAAAACACCGCAAAGATAACCACCAATCCAACGATAACAGCGATTTCCGTGATTAACTTTTTCTTTTCCCGTTGTCGGGATTCGTTTCTAGTGATGGTTTCGGTAATCATAATCTATAACTCGGCAGTACGTCCTTTAGGAGGAAAAATTCCCGCAGGTTTGAATTGCAAGAAAGCAATAATTAAAGCAAAAATCATCACTTTGGCCATGCTAGTGGTGGAGAAAAAGGTGAAGAAATCCGTTAGGGGTTTTAGTGCTGCCACGGAACCGGACATCAGGGCAAAAGTTCCCGAACCAATTAAATAATTAGCCACACCAATGGCCATGGCCGCGATAATAGTTCCTAGTAGATTACCCACTCCTCCCACCACCACTACCATAAAAGTATCAACGATATAATTTTGTCCCACATTTGGACCGACGGAACCTAAGAAACTAATCGCGCAACCGGCAACTCCGGCTAATCCCGAACCGAGGGCAAAAGTCAAAGCATCCACTTGATTTGTTGGAATGCCTAAACAGGCACTCATCTGGCGATTTTGGGTGACGGCACGAATGCGTAAACCCCAAGAAGATTTATTTAAAAACCAATAAGTCCCTAACAAACAAAGAGCAGTTAAAATGATAATAAATATACGGGTGTAGGGCATTTGAAAACCCAGTAAAGGTAAACCTCCCCGTAACCAAACAGGAGCGGTTACATCGACGTTTCTGGCACTAAACCAGGGTTTAGCAAGAACGGAATTAAAAGATAAAAGATAGCCTAATAATCCAGCGATAGCTAGGGATAAAGGGAGGGTGATACCGATAGCTAAACTGCGAATTCTCTCCCAATCTAGGCGACGACTTAACACCTTCATTGCCCCAAAAAATAAGAAACAGAAAACTATTAAACTAATTACTAATAAGCCGTTGACACTTCTGACAAATTGTTGCAGAATTAAGCTAACTCCCCAAGTAGCCAGCAGCGTTTCTAGGGGTCTGCCGTAGAGGAACCTAATCACCCCCCTTTCTAATAATAATCCCGCCAATCCCGACACCAAAAAAGCGATCGGTAGGGCGAATAAAACGTAGGTATCAAAGAAGGGAGAACCGAAACCCTTAAAGATATTCTGCACCACAAAAGTAGTATAAGCCCCTAACATCATTAACTCACCGTGAGCGAGATTAATCACCCCCATCAGTCCAAAGACAATCGCTAGTCCTAAAGCCGCCAGCAATAGCACAGAACCGATGCTAATACCATTAAATAATCCTTCTAATAATGCTGACACTTTTCCTTATTCCCGTGCATTTTTAAGGTTTAAAAAGAGGGGTGAACAGTAATGTCCACCTCACCCTCGTTATTGTCTGGAAAAACTCTTAAAACTAGGATTTTTCCATTTTGAATTTACCGCCCTTAGCCGGATCCGTCCAGTCACAGGCAAAGCCCTTAGTTTCGGGGACAAATTGGTTCCAGGGTTGCGGATCCACAGGTCCGGGAGTTGACCAAATGATGTTAAATAGACCATCATCTCTCACCTGACCAACCCGGACGGTTTTGGAGATATGATGATTGGGGAACATTTGCACCGGTCCTTCGGGAGCATCAAATTTTTGTCCGATGGCGGCGGCGCGAACTTTGTCCAGATCATCGGCGGTTCCCGCTTGTTCCACCGCTTGCTTCCAGAGATAGACCATAATATAGGCCGCTTCCATGGGGTCATTGGTCACGCGATCCTCACCATATTTAGCTCGAAAAGCCGCAACAAATTTCTTGTTAGCGGGGGTATCTACGGTTTGGAAATAGTTCCAACAAGCGTATTGACCGAGGAGATATTCCTTACCAATCTGTTTAACTTCTTCCTCCGCAACACTCACCGACATGACCGGATATTTATCGGGAGTTAAACCGGCCGCTTGCAGTTGTTTAAAGAAAGCCACGTTACTGTCACCGTTAAGGGTGTTGAAAATAACGCCGCCATCGGGTAAAGCTTGCTTAATTTTGGTAATAATCGGGGTAACTTCCGTGTTACCTAGGGGTAGATAGTCTTCGCCCACGGTTTCGCCGCCTTTCGCCTTTAACTGCTCTTTAATGATCGTGTTGGCGGTGCGGGGAAAAACGTAGTCGGAACCGACGAGGAAGAATTTTTTCCCTTTATTTTCCAGCAACCAAGTCACTGCTGGCTCGATCTGTTGGTTAGGTGCGGCACCGGTGTAGAAGATATTTCTAGAACACTCTTGACCCTCGTACTGGACGGGATACCAGAGCATATGGTTTTTAGCTTCAAATACGGGTAAAACCGCCTGACGACTGGCGGAAGTCCAACAACCGAAGACGGTCACAACTTTGTCCTGGTCGATCAGTTTGGTGGCTTTTTCGGTAAAAGTTGGCCAATCGGAAGCGCCATCTTCCACCACTGCCTCGATCTGTTTACCAAGAACACCACCGGCGGCATTGATTTCCTCGATCGCCAGTTTTTCCGCATCAACTACGCTGGTTTCACTGATGGCCATGGTGCCACTGAGGGAGTGCAGAATACCCACCTTAATCGTCTCTCCAGAAGCTGGGGCGGGACTAGCAGCCGGGCTAGGACTAGCCGTGGGGGTTTGGCTTTGATTGCCACCACAAGCTTTTAACAGAATACTGGTTCCCAAAGCGGCAGAACCGTACAGGAGAAATTTACGTCGTCCTAAATTTGACATGATGATCTTGAACTAACCTCGCTGACAATATTAGCTACTTCACACGGATGTTTTTGCTGAGGAGATTTTCGGGAATCTTTCTACGAATATCTGTGTGATATTACGGCTAGGTTAGCAGATTTTTTGTGATTTTCGCTACTTTTTGGATGTTTTTTGTAATTTTTGCTACTTTTTTAGAAAAAATTAATGATTTTTCTGGAATTTACCTAAGTTTTTTAGCTATCAGGAGTCGGGAGACAGGAGGCAGGAGATAGGGTGATAGGGTGATAGGGTTTTGGGGTGATAGGGTGATGAGACAGCTTTCCCACTTCCCCACTTCCCCACACCCTGCCCCCCCGATGTCGGGGGGGTTGGGGGGCCACACCCTGCCCCCAGGAAAAGCTTTTTGCCGCAAACCTAATGATCAATCCGAATCTGGCCAAAGCAGCCGGACAGCAAGCAGCGCAAAACCAATGGCCGCTATTGCTTTTAATATCTTAGCGGGGAATAATTGCGCCATACTGCCCCCCGCAAGGACTCCTAAGAAACTGGTCAGGATTAAGGCGGTAATTGAGCCAAAAAAGACAGCTTTGGGTGATTTGGAACTGCCACCGAGAGCGATCGCTACTAATTGACTTTTATCGCCGATTTCTGCCAAAAAAACCGTGATAAATGTCAGTCCGAATAATTGCCAATTCATAAATTCTAGGGAGATGGGAGATGGGTGGTGGGGAAGTGGGGAAGTGGGGTGATGGGGAGGTGGGGAAGCTGTCTCATCACCCTACCACCCCAAAACCCTATCACCCTATCTCCTGACGACCGACTCCTGAATACTGAATACTGATCACTGATCACTGATCACTGATGGCTTAGAGAATATCGCTGATGAGTAAACCGGTGATCAAAAGGAGAAGGATAGCGACACCGATATCTAAGGTTTTCGGGGAAAGACGACGAGCAATCCAATAACCGATCAGGACACCGAGGAGACTGGTAGCGATTAAAGCGCTGGCTGCCCCGGCAAAAACCACCCAGGGGGATTGGGATTCGGCGCTGATGAGAAGGGTTGCTAATTGGGTTTTATCGCCGATTTCAGCCAAAAATATGGTTAGGAAGGTGGAACTAAACACCGTCCAAAAACTCCAAGAAGGTGGATTATCTGGCTTTTTCTCGGTTAAGGCGATCGATTTGCTATCACTCATCGGCTAATTTAACAATATC
Source organism: Microcystis sp. M44BS1 (assembly GCF_020244875.1). NCBI lineage: Bacteria > Bacillati > Cyanobacteriota > Cyanophyceae > Chroococcales > Microcystaceae > Microcystis > Microcystis sp. M44BS1. Next base: position 5,464 of record NZ_JADBVM010000350.1, on the reverse strand, counting down.
GGGTTAAGCAATAATTTTCATACTTTTTTCATTTTAGCCCGACCGGTTTTCTGGCGATAGTTTCTGCTGTTGGGGGCGCTGTCTCCTCCCCCCAATAGTTAAAAAACCCTAGTCGATCGAGGTAGAGTTTCCATCCTAGAGTTTAATAATTATTAGACTAGGACGAGCGCAAATTGCTTGGAGGTATAGCCCCTATGGTAGAAAACAGAGATTATACTCTGATTATTGACAAAAGTGGCAGTATGTCCACTGCTGATAAACCCAGCGAGAAAACCCGTTGGCAAATTGCCCAAGAATCCACCCTCGCCTTGGCTAGAAAGTGCGAGGAATTCGATCCCGACGGCATCACTATCTATCTTTTTTCCGGACGTTTCCGACGCTATGATAATGTTACTTCCGATAAGGTGACACAAATTTATCAAGAAAATGAACCCATGGGGAGGACAGACCTAGCAGCTGTGCTGCAAGATGCCCTCAATAATTATTTTCAGCGCAAAACTGCCGGCAAAACTAAACCCAACGGAGAAACTATTCTGGTGATTACCGACGGAGAACCAGATGATCGCAAAGCGGTGATGCGTCAAATTATCGAAGCTTCTCGAAAACTCGATAGCGATCAAGAATTAGCCATTTCTCTGATTCAAGTAGGCCATGATCGACAAGCGACAGAATTTCTCAAAGCTTTAGACGATCAGCTAGAATCGGCGGGGGCCAAATTCGATATCGTTGACACAATTACTATCGATGATATGGAAGATATGACCCTAGCGGAAGTTCTTCTCAACGCCGTTACCGATTAATTTCTAGCCAGTAGGGGTGATAGATCTTCACCCCTACTTAATCAGGATTTAACTGCTAGTCAGGGCGACAAATTTATCTTTTTCTTCATCGGATAATTGATCGGATTGTCCGGTGATTTGTTTGTAGATTTTGAGATATTCCAAAGCGGATTTATACCAACTAAAATCTTGAGTCATTGCCCGTTGCTGTAGTTTTTGCCAATCCTGTTTATAACGGAAACTTTCCCAAGTCCGGATCATACAGGTAAACAGGTCTAAAGGTTCATAGCGATCAAAACTAAATCCTGTTCCTTTTTCCTGAATTGGGTCGTGGAAAGATACCGTATCGACTAAACCACCGGTGCGGCGTACCATGGGAATACAACCGTAACGCATGGCCATTAATTGGGAGATGCCGCAGGGTTCAAAACGGGAAGGCATTAACAAAGCATCGGCCCCCCCATAGATGCGACGGGAAAGGGCATCACTATAGAGAAGATGCAGGGACATTCGCCCCCGGAAACGGGAAGTCATCTCCCATAGTTGGGTTTCATAATAGCGATCGCCTGTACCCAAAATAATCAATTGTGCATCAGTATAGGTGAGAAAGCGATCTAAAATTTGCATCACTAGATCAATACCTTTTTGTTCCACCAAACGCGTCACCATCGCCATGACAAAGGCACTTTTACTGACCTGTAGCCCCACTTCTTCTTGCAGGGCAATTTTATTGGCCAGACGTTTTTCGATGGTTTCTGGGGTAAAATTCTGCTTAAGATAAACATCTTTAGCCGGGTCATACACCTCCGTATCGATGCCGTTGACAATCCCCACCAGATTGCCGGAAATATAGGACAATAATCCCTCTAAATTTTCGCCATAAATGGGGGTCTGTATTTGACGGGCATAGGTGGGAGAGACGGTGGTGACGCGATTGGCAAATTGAACCGCCGCGGCCATGGTATTATCGCCCTGCATATACCAAGGACACCAAGTCATTTTTTCTAATGCTTCGCGCCAAGGACCCTGGTAGGCGAGATTATGGATAGTAAAAACGGTGCTAATATCGGGGTCTTGGTGCATCCAGACGGGAATCATGCCCGTGTGCCAATCATGACAGTGAATAACTTGCGGTTTCCAGTAATTCCAAGCGAATTCCGCCGCACCATTGGCAAATAGGGTAAATCGCCAGGCCTCATCTTCGCCTCCGTAGATACTGCGTCCAGAGAAAGCTAGATGACCAAAGAGGTAGAGAGGAATATCCGTATCGGGTAAAACCGTCTCATAGACTAAAAAATCCTGAAACATGGCGAATCCTGACCAAATGGGTTCGGAAGGGATGTCCATTTTTTCTTGGAGAAAACCGTAGTAGGGCAGAAAAATCCGCACGTCATGACCTAGCTGACGCAAGACTTTCGGTAATGCCCCAATTACGTCTCCCATTCCCCCAACTTTGGCCATTGGGGCGGCCTCGGCACCCACAAATAGAATTCGCATACTCTTCCCGCTTCACTTCACGACGACAAGAAATTTTAACAGATAAAACCCCCCTAGCAGGATTTGCCAGCAGGTTATTATCGGATTAGCCTAGATTTTTCTTTCACCAACCAGAGAGCCAACGAGGGGAAAATTAGCTGTTTTGGACATTATTAAGTTTTGTAGCCTTTTTTTGCCGGCTTTTTATTCGGAATAAGTGTTTAAGATTTTGGATGGACTCTACCAAAGAAGACAAAGTAAACTATAGCAATCCTAAATCATTTTCTAAAAACAACTGTATTGATGAATTTTAGGAAAATCAAATTTATGATCGATCATCAATACAAAATTCAAATAAAAATTTGACAATCTTAAAAGACTTGCATAAATACCAGCGTTGTCAAATTGAAAGATGCTCCGAATCAGCTAGGAACTGAAATTACTTTGATAGCAAGGATAGCATTGCATCTTGACAATTAGTGTTTAATGAACGAATAGTGCCGATGGTTGGGCTTAAGTGGGGAACAAGAGTCGCTCGATTTAGCAGTGGAATTAGCCCTACAATCGGCGTAGGGCTAATTCCGGAATTAGCCCTACAATCGGCGTTGTCAAATTGAAAGATGCTCCGAATCAGCACCGGAGCATTGCATCTTTCCTCTTCTGATCTGACAACGCCCCCGTTTTCTTGTATTTAGAAAACGGGTTTCTTCGAGAAACTATTGAGAAACCCGTTTTCTTGTATTTAGAAAACGGGTTTCTTCGAGAAACTATTGAGAAAACGGGTTTCTTTGAGAAACCCGTTTTCTGCAAACGCCTATTTAGAAACCCGTTTTCTTGTATAAATGTTAATTTTTGTTACAGGGGTTGAAAAATTGACACTTGTTGTGCCAAAATTGTCGACAATAAACTTTTGCTGTTAATGTCATGACTTCCACTTTTTTGCCGATTCTTCCTGCTGTTTACGATGTTTTGTTTAATTTCGCTCAATCTGATGGTTTTTGGGCGAATTTAGAAACTGCTTTTGGCACAAGTTATGATGTGGTTAAGGCGACGGAATTACGACAGCAGTGGCAAAGTCGAAATTTCGGTCAACTTCCCCCAATTGAGGTACTCAGTGATGAGGTTTTGGGGACGGCGAATGGTGCTTATGCCAGTAGTACGAATAAGATTTATCTATCAGCATCTTTTTTACATACGGCTTCGCCAGCAACGATAGTTAAGGTAATTTTAGAAGAAATTGGGCATTATGTGGATGCTCAAGTTAATCCGGTGGATAGTGCGGGAGATGAGGGGGCGATTTTTGCAGAGTTGGTGTCAGGAGAGAGTTTATCTAGTCAGCAGTTGCAAGTGCTTAAATTAGAAAATGATACTGCTATTGTTGAGATTGATGGACAGCAAATTCAGATTGAACAGAGTATAACTACAACCGATTTGAATAGCGTAACTGCGGCCAATCTTGTTACCGCTTTAGTCGGCTCTGGTGTTACAGTAAGCAGTATCAGTTTTACAGGTGCTAATGTTGCAGCAGGACTTTTTAGTGGCGGACTAGCAGCAGGTTTAGGCATCAATGGGGGGATTGTTCTCAGCAGCGGGAATATTGCTCTTGCCACAGGTCCAAACAACAGTAATTCTGCTGGCGCTAATAATTCTCAATTAGGTGACACAGATCTAAATAGTATAGTCACACCGAATACTACAAATGATGCGGCAGTATTGCAGTTTAACTTTATTCCGTTATCTAGCACTATCAGCTTCGCTTTTGTCTTTGCGTCCGAAGAGTATCCTGAGTATGTTGGTTCGCAGTTTAATGACGTTTTTGCTTTTTTCGTGAATGGGGAAAATATTGCTCTCATTCCTGGTACAACAACGCCTGTTTCTATCAATAATGTCAGCCCTGTCACTAACTCGGCATTTTTTATTTCAAATACTGGGGGTACTTTCGACAACCAATTCGATGGTTTTACAACGGTATTGAGTGCAACTGCTGACAAGCTTGCCCCTGGAATTCCTGCAACAATAAAGCTGGCAATTGCTGATACGACTGACTTTATTTTCGACTCGGCAGTCTTCATTCAAGCAGGCAGTTTTGGAAACCCAACTATTGTAACCGTGACTGCTACTGATGCCAACGCTGGTGAAGGTACGCCCGTCAATCCTGGCACATTTACTATCAGTCGGACAGGTAGCACAGCCAGTCCTTTAACCGTAATTTACTCAATTTCAGGAACTGCTAGTAGCACTGATTATAACGCTCTTCCTACGAGCATAACTATTCCGGCAGGACAGGCTGCTACGACGATTACGGTTACTCCAACTGATGATACTGTGACAGAAGGGAGTGAGACTGTAATTCTGTCATTAACTGATACTATCAGTTACGATTTGGGAACACCGAATAGCGCTACGATAGTTATCGCTGATAATGAAGTACAGTCTGTTAATGTCACCCTCTCTGTCAGCCCCGCCAGCGTCCCTGAAGATGGAACACAAAATCTAGTTTACACTTTTAACCGTACAGGTTCTACAACCAATCCTTTAACAGTGAACTTTACTGTTGGTGGCGGGGCTGCTTTTAATACAGACTATACCCAAACAGGTGCGAACACTTTTTCTGGAACTACAGGAACCGTCATTTTTGCCGCGAATTCTAGCACGGCGACCGTAACAATTGACCCGACACTAGATACTACAGTTGAACCCAACGAAACCGTCGCTTTAACTCTCGCTTCAGGAACTGGTTATACAGTGGGTACAGCAACAGCAGTAACTGGAACAATTATCGATGACGACCAGAGTATTACTTTAACGATAAATCCCGCAAGTGTGACAGAAGATGGGACAGCCAACTTAGTCTATACCTTCACCCGTACAGGAGTAACAACAAATGCTTTGACAGTAAATTATACAGTTGGGGGGACAGCTACTTTTAGCACAGATTACACTCAAACCGGTGCAGCAACTTTCACCAGTACAACCGGGACAGTGAATTTTGCTGCTAATTCATCCACTGCGACTGTAACAGTTGACCCCACTGCGGATACCACAGTTGAACCCGATGAAACTGTAGCTTTAACCCTCGCGACCGGGACAGGTTATACAGTAGGTACGACCACCGCAGTTACGGGTACGATTACCAATGATGATTTACCTAGTGTCACCCTAGCAGTTTCTCCCGCAAGTGTGACAGAAGATGGGACAACTAATCTGGT
>NZ_JADBVM010000035.1:0-6724 GCF_020244875.1 Microcystis sp. M44BS1 | reverse complement strand
CACTTTCACCCGCACAGGAGATACAACTAATCCCTTAACCGTCAACTATACAGTTGAAGGGACAGCAACCAATGGAAGCGATTACACTTTACTTCCCACCAGCGTCACCTTTGCTGCTAATTCAGCGACTGCTACCGTCACAGTTGACCCCACTCCTGACACAATAGTAGAAAGTGACGAAACCGTTATTTTAACTCTTGCTTCTGGGACAGGTTATACAGTTGGGACCACCACCCCAGTGACTGGGACAATTACCAATGATGACTTTTCCCAACTCTCCATCAATGACATCACCGTAGTGGAAGGTAAAGATAATAATGCCATCCTCACCGTCACGGTTGATAACCCCAACCCGCAACCAATTACCTTCAACTATACCACTGGACCCATTGATGCTACCGTCGATGTAGATTACACTAGCAAAACTGGAACTATCACCATTGCTGCTAATACTGCCACCGCTACTATTAGCATTCCCATCCTCAATGATAACCTTAATGAAGCCGATGAAGTCTTCACCGTCACCCTCTCCAATCCGGTTAATGCTACCATCAATCCCGACGAAGCAATTGGACAAGTAATTATTACTGACACCCTACAAAGCGCAATTACTCGCACCTTACCCAACAATGTCGAAAACCTCAGACTAATTGGCAGTAATAATATTAACGGTACAGGTAACGCCAGTAACAATAATATCACCGGAAATAGTGGTATTAATCAAATCAATGGAGGTGCGGGAATTGATAATTTAACCGGTGGTTTAGGTGCAGATACTTTCATCTTCCAATTTGGTCAATCTACCATATCAACAAGCGATCGTATCACAGATTTTGCCATCAATAGTGATAAAATTGACTTATTAACTCAAGCTGGAACTGCCACGAGTGCGCCTAGCAATTTCAGTCGTGCTGCTAATAGCACTGTCACCACTTTACAGAATTTAATCAATCAGGTATTTACTGATGCCAATGGAGCCACTACAGGTAATCAAGAATTAGCGGTTAATAGTGCCGCCTTAGTGCAAGTAACAAGCGGTGCAATAGCTGGAACTTACCTCGTTATTAATGATAGCACGGCTGGCTTCCAATCCAGCAATGATTTATTAATAAATATCACCGGATTTACCGGTACTTTACCAGCTTTAGGGAACATTCCAGTAGGTAATTTCTTTATCTAAGTGTCTAAGTCACCTAGAAAACGGGTTTCTCGGAGAAACCCGTTTTCTGTGTTAAAAATTGTCAGCTACCCCCGCCATCCATTAGTCACATATTTCTTAAGTAGGTAGGCGTTAAAAGTTGTCAGATCCCCCCTTATCAAGGGGGGACTAAGGGGGGATCGGCACCCCCCTTATCAAGGGGGGACTAAGGGGGGATCGAACCTAAAATCCATTTTTAATTTAATTATAACCAGCTACTTAACATAAAGTTTGACAACAACTGTGGTATAACTTCACAAGAACTTGATATTATTATTACAATAGTCTCAAAAACAATGATCGAATTAAGTCCCGCCGCCGCTAGAGAAATTGAACGTTGGAGTCAAAGCCGTCGCCTGAGTGGTTCCTATCTGCGTTTGGCCGTAAAAAACGGTGGTTGTTCGGGACTTCACTATCATCTCGAATTAACCCCTATTGCGGCAGAAAACGATCGCTTTTATCAAAGTCATGGTATTAATATTTTAGTCGATCCTGACAGCGATCGCTACCTACAAATTTTAAAATTAGACTATTCAGAAGATTTAATGGGTGGTGGTTTCCGTTTTACCAATGCCAACACCCAAAATACCTGCGGTTGTGGTCTTTCCTTTAGCGCCTAATTAACTGCTCCAAATAGCCAGGACAACTAAAAGCGCATTAACCAGATAAAATGCTCCCACAATCTTGGTTTCCGTCCAACCACTTAATTCTAAATGATGATGAAAAGGAGCCATTTTTAATAATCTTTTGCCCTTGCCATCGGGTCCTTTTGTGGCTTTATAATAGATAACCTGAGCGATTACCGAAAGAGATTCCAGAAAGAACAGACCACTAATTAAAAATAATCCCCAGAGATGTCCAGTAATTAAACCCACCGCAGCTAAAGCACCTCCCAAAGCGAGGGAACCCGTATCACCCATAAACACTTTAGCGGGGTTGCGGTTATGAAAAATGAAGCCTAGACAAGCACCACTAAAACAAGTACAGAAAATCGCTAAATCCGGGTGACTAGAAGCGATAATAATGGCTAAACCCAAAAAAGCGATCGCACCTGTTCCCCCCGCTAATCCATCCACCCCATCGGTGAGATTAGTGGCGTTACTTTCAGCCACAAGGACAAATCCCGCCAAAATCCAGAAGAAAAAGCCTAAAGGAATGACTAATCGACCCCAAAGGGTGATATCGGTACTCACCTGATTGACCAACATCCAGAGACAAAAAAGTACCGCCCCCGTTATCTGTAAAATTAACTTCATCCGGGGAGATAGGCCCTTATTCGACTTATAACGCAGAATTTGCCAATCATCTAACCAACCTATACCCATGTAAGCAAAAGTCAGCAAAGCAACCGCCACCACATTAGGAGTGAATTTAGACCAGATTAAAGCGAAAATAAGGGCTACTGGCACAAAAAAGCTGCCTCCCATCGTCGGGGTTCCTGCTTTCTTTAAATGAGCCTGGGGACCATCCTCGCGCATAATCTGACCCATTTTCAAGCGTCGCAGCACTGGGACTACTTGACAACCAAGACCACCACTGATTAATGTTGTGGCTATCAAAGGCAGTAACAGGGAATTAGTGGACTGAAAAAAAACTACTAACAGAAATAGTAGTCCCGTTAGTAGAATCAGGAGATGGGTTCCAGTGGGTTTTTTAAAGATAGGGGCGGAAAAAATGTTAGCGTTCACGACTAAAGCGTCAGATAAGGGTAAAATTTGCCAAAGAAGACGGGATTAATCTTCATCTAAGACTAATTCGTCCTCGTCGTCATCATAACCGATATCATCGACATCCATGAGTTCAGATAGTTCCACATCTTCTTCGAGAGTGAGATCCGGTTCAGCGACTTTATCCCGGGGAATCATGCGATTATTTTTTTCTAACCACTCGACAATGGAAGCGTCTTTTTTTAGGGGAATAACCGCGGCCGGTTCATAGCGGGGTTCTTGACGAATAGAAGGATTAAGCATAATCACTCGACGATTAACAGCAATCATTTCGAGTTTACCATGTCTTTTAAGGCTCTGATAATCTCTTGATTGGCCGCGGGGAAAGTGTAATGATCTAGTTCCTCGATAGTTACCCAGCGGATTTCTTCACATTCGATCGCTCTTGCTTGGCCGCTGAGATAACGACAGTTATATACTTGCAGATTAACCCGAAAATGACTATAGGTGTGATCGATGGTGATTAAATGACTATCCACTGCGATTTCAATGCCAATTTCTTCTAATATCTCCCGTTTAATACATTCCTGCACCGTTTCATTGCCTTCGATTTTGCCGCCGGGGAATTCCCAAAAACCGCCCAGGAGTCCCTTGTCCAGACGGCGATCGATTAAAATTAAATCTCGATCGTCTCTAATTACGGCCACACCGATTTGTTTAGAAGCTAAAGAGTCTGTTTCGGGAATCATAGTGGTTATTGGCGCAAAAACAGCAAAAAATAGTTAAAAATTGACTGCGGAAAATTGAGTCAAAAGATGATATAATCGAGAATTGTACGATTAACGATTAACAATGACAGTCAGTTCCGAATCAAAGTTTATTTTAAAAGTATTGTGGTTAGATCAGAACGTAGCGATCGCTGTAGATCAGGTGGTCGGCAAAGGAACTAGCCCCCTCACCGCTTATTTTTTCTGGCCGCGCAATGATGCTTGGCAACAACTGCAAGAGGAGTTAGAAGCAAAACACTGGATTGATGAGTCCGATCGCGTTGATGTTCTCAACAAAGCCACAGAAGTAATTAATTTTTGGCAAGAGTTACGCAATCAAAGCCGACAAATCCCCATGGCCGATGCACAGTTAAAATTCCCTGAAGTTGTTTTTAGCGGTAGCAATTAATTTATAGCAGTTATCTTAATGGGGAGCGACAAAATCTCCAGTTTTAGGCAACGGAAAACAGGAAACTTTTTCACTGATAACTGATAACTGAAAAAGAATCGGGTAGGTTTAGATAAACCCGCCCGATTTTGCTTGAATTTAATTGGGGTTTGCTGAATAAATGTGAAATGTAGGCAAGGTAAGGGTTTTGTGGCTTTTCTGGCGAAACAGGTGCAAGATTTTGAGAGAATCGTGCTTCAAAACCTTGCGTCTTCATCGGCCCGCGTCCCGTAGGGGCGAAGCATTCGGGCAATAACCTATCGGTGAAACCGGAGATTTTCTATCCGAATGCTTCGCCCGTACTTTTTCAGCAGACCCTAATTGGATTTGGTTGGGTTTAAACCGATACTAAACCGCCAGCGGCCTGGTATCTAGCGCGAGCTTTGCGCCATGATTGTTGCGCTTGGATAGTTTTGCGACGGTCATCCCCTTTGCTGGCTTCATCGAGACGAGTTTGGGCCTGTTCGTATTCGGCGCGAGCTTTTTCCTTATCGATTTTTGAGCCTAATTCCGCCCCATTAACGAGGACTTTGATCTCATTATTTTCGACTTCGGCAAAACCGCCCAAAACTGCGATATTTTCCCAGTCTTTCCCCGGTCGAATTCGCATTACGCCAATATTCAGGGCAGTTAATAAAGGAGCGTGACCGCTAAGAATACCTAATTGTCCCGTGGAACTGGGTAGGATTACTTCTTCAGCCACGTTATCCCAGACAATGCGATCGGGTGTAATAACCCGTACTGTAATGCTCATTGGTGATAATAACGATAATTTTGGCAGATTTCTGGGTTTAGTAACCGCGTTTAGCGGTTACTACTGACTTTTAATTAGCCTTTTTTGAGTTTTTCGCCTTTAGCGATCGCTTCATCGATACTGCCGACCATATAGAACGCTTGTTCTGGTAAGCGATCAAGTTCACCTTTGAGGATCATCTGGAAGCCTTTGATCGTATCAGCGAGGGTAACGTATTTACCCGGAGAACCGGTGAACACTTCGGCCACGAAGAAAGGTTGCGAGAGGAAACGCTCAATTTTACGAGCGCGGTCAACGGTGAGACGATCTTCTTCCGATAATTCGTCTAAACCGAGAATAGCGATGATGTCCTGTAACTCTTTATAGCGTTGCAGGGTAGATTGGACGGCGCGAGCGGTGCCGTAGTGTTCATCACCGACGATATCAGCTTGGAGCATGGTGCTGGTGGAACCGAGGGGATCTACCGCCGGATAGATACCTTTGGAAGCCAGACCCCGGGATAGTACGGTTGTTCCGTCCAAGTGAGCGAAGGTAGTGGCGGGAGCGGGGTCAGTCAAGTCATCCGCGGGTACATAGACCGCTTGGATGGAAGTGATCGATCCCTCTTTGGTGGAGGTAATCCGCTCTTGCAGGTCGCCTACGTCCGTGCCGAGGGTGGGTTGGTATCCTACCGCAGAAGGCATCCGACCGAGGAGCGCCGATACTTCCGAACCAGCTTGCACGAAACGGAAGATATTATCGACAAATAAGAGTACGTCTTGCTTGTTGACATCGCGGAAATATTCGGCCATGGTCAAAGCGGAGAGACCGACGCGCATTCTCGCTCCGGGGGGTTCGTTCATCTGACCGTAAACGAGGGCGATTTTCGATTCTTCGGGGTTATCAGCGTTGATTACCTTCGATTCGATCATCTCGTTGTAGAGGTCGTTTCCTTCGCGGGTTCTTTCACCCACACCGCCAAAAACCGAGACACCCCCGTGTTGAATGGCGATATTGTTGATTAATTCCATCATAATGACGGTTTTGCCCACACCAGCACCCCCAAAGAGGCCGATTTTGCCACCTTGACGGTAGGGGGTGAGCAGGTCAATCACCTTGATACCGGTTTCAAAAACCGTCGGTGTTACTTCAAGATCGACTAATTTGGGAGCGGGACGGTGAATAGGAGAGGTTTCGGTGACGTTAACCGGTCCTTTTTCGTCCACGGGTTCACCAAGAACGTTAAAAATCCGACCGAGGGTGCATTTACCCACGGGAACGCTAATCGCTGCGCCGGTATCGACGATATCCATACCGCGCACTAAACCATCGGTGGTACTCATGGCAACGGCCCGCACTTGGTTGTCACCGAGTAACTGTTGTACTTCACAAGTAACGGATAAATTTTGACCGGCGGAGTTAGTTCCTTTTACGGTTAAGGCATTATAAATACGGGGCAGGTTGCCACTGGGAAATTCGGCATCGATGACCGGACCGATGATCTGGACGATTTTACCAACGTTAGTTTCTGTTGTCGCTACCATTGTTTATGTCTGCTCTGGGTTTTAGCTGATAACTCCCACAAGGGGAAAGTCTTAATTTTTTGTAAAATTAGCCAATACTCAGCTTATCACGCTAGGGGATCAGATCAGTTATTTTCGCTATCAGCCCTCAGCAGTCGGTCGTCAGGGGACTCGGAGACGGGAGATTATTTTATTTGTTCCCCCCACTTCCCGCTTCCCGCTTCCCGCTCCCTGCTTGACAAACACAGGGGTTAACCACAGAAACCAAAAACCTACCTAAAGCTTTTTAAAGCTACTCATTTCTGTAGCTACATAACTAAAATAAGTAACTTTGACCACCGATAGATTTTAAGAACGTTATCAGGTATAATCAAGATATGAAGCTAGT
>NZ_JADBVM010000349.1:0-3444 GCF_020244875.1 Microcystis sp. M44BS1 | reverse complement strand
TCGGTTGCTTTCCAAGGGTTCACCATCATCAAAAATTAAGTCTGTGGGGGGTGGGGGGGGTTCCCAGAAGTCCTCGAAATCTTCTTCTATCAGTGCCGGAGAGGTGGCAGTTTCGTCGCTTTTGGCAATCGTCATTTTTTCAGCCTCTCTAGGTGGGAGTATCCATATTTTTGACTCTCGATCGATTCTATGATAACTTCATTGCCCACTTGATCATCTTTGCTCAAAAATATTATTGATGAATAAGCAAAAATTTTTTAACTCGCCGCAGTCTTAGGTGTTGGCGCCGAAGCTTGAGATAATCAGATAGCCATTATCTCAAAAACTATCACCATGACGATCGATCCGCAACAACTCATCGAACTAGCTCTCACATCGGGAGCGGTGGCAGCCGAAGTTTATCAATCTTCCTCCCTTTCCCATCCCGTTTTTTTTGAGGCTAATCGTCTCAAACAGCTAGAAAGTTCCGAATCCGTGGGAACTGCCTTAAGATTATGGCGCGAGGGTTGTCCAGGGTTAGCGGTGGGTTATGGTGATGTGGAACCGGAAATTTTAGTAGAAACAGCGTTAAATTTATCCTATCTCAATGCCCCAGAAGAAATCGAATTTTCGGCACCACGACAGGCAATTTATGACCCGATTGGCCAGGATGTGGCGGTAGAATCTTTAATCGAGATGGGTAATCAAATGATTGGCCAAATTCGCCAAGTTTATCCTGATGTTATTTGTAGTGGTGAATGGGAATGTGAACGGGAAATCACCCGTTTAGTTAATTCCCAGGGTTTGTATTGTCAATATACTGATACAGCTTTGAGTTATTATCTGGGGATTGAATGGGTGCGGGGGGAGGATTTTCTCGCGGTTTATGATGGGGAATATACTCGCAGTACACCTCATCCCGATACGGTAATTAAACAGTTATTGCAGCGACTACAATGGGCAGCCAATAATGTGGATAGTCCCACAGGTAAATTACCAATTTTATTGACTGCTAATGCAGTTACCCTGTTATGGGGTACGGTGGCGATGGCTTTAAATGGTAAACAGATCTTAGAAAAGTCCTCGCCCTGGAGTGATAAAATCGGTCAATTGGTGATGTCAGAAAAGTTCACTTTATCCCAACAACCAGACCGAGAACCCTATAGTTGTCCCTTTGATGATGAGGGAACTCCTACCAAATTTTTATCTTTAATTGAGGGAGGTAGAGTTAAGGAATTCTATAGCGATCGTACCACGGCCAGATTATTAAAAACTCCTCCGACAGGAAACGGTTTTCGTCCTAGTTTAGGGGTTTATCCTATGCCAGATTTGGTTAATCTAATCGTTGCACCGGGAGAGGGAACTTTAGAGGATTTAATCTCGCAAATAGACGAGGGCTTAGTTATCGACCAAATTTTAGGTCATGGGGCCGATATTTCGGGCGATTTTTCCGTCAATATCGATCTGGGTTATCGCATAGAAAAGGGCAAAATCACCGGACGAGTTAAAGATACAATGGTGACGGGAAATGTTTATACCGCTTTGCAGAATTTAATCGCTCTGGGGTCCGATAATCAATGGAATGGCTCCTGTTATACCCCCTCGCTAATTGTTGATAGTTTATCGGTGGTGGGGTAAAAATGTTATCAGTTATCAGTTATCAGTTATCAGTTATCAGTTATCAGTTATCAGTTATCAGTTTACTGACCACTGAAATTAACTCAGCCTACTTTTTGGGGTTAATTTTTTGGGGCTTTATTTGACCTGAAAAAAGGGGGTTCGCAGGCAGGCACGGATTCCCATTATATAAGAAATTATCTGTCAAGTCGTGGGGTTTTGTCAAGCTTTTTTGGAAAAAAAATTTAACTGATACTCAAGGGGAGAAAATTGTCGGCAGAAATATTATTTAATCCCCCCCGTGAGTCGGTATTTTTCAGCTTGGCATTAACCCCAAACTATGGTCAATCCTGACCCTCCCAAAAATTAACGGGCGATTGCCAACAAAGCGGTGAATATCGTAGCCATTGCCAATGCGGATAGGTGTCATGGGGTTTCGATTGCTATTACTCTATTTATGCTATCAACATCAACCCCTTTTCGTCATGGAATCTTAAACGGTGATCGCTGGCAGTTATCCAGATGTTCCATTTCATAGGCGATCGCATCTCCACTTAAAAAAAGCGATCGCACCTTCCCACATCCCCAAAAAAGAGTCGCACTTGATATCTTAAGGTATAATTAGAGATGATACACGTTATATCTTGAAGGAAACATGATGCTGAATAATTTATTAGAAACTCAAGGAATTATTCACTGCGATCCTGAAATTATGAGTGGAGTTCCGGTTTTTGTGGGATCTCGTGTTCCTTTACAAACATTGTTCGACTATCTCGAAGGAGAGGGAGGATTAGCTGAGTTTATTAATGATTTTCCTTATCTGGAGACTCAAACTATGAAAGTTTTAGAAAACGCAGCTAAATTACTCATTGCTCAGGAACGTTGTGCTTAATGATTATATTACTAGACGAAAATCTTTTGAGTACAAAACTCAAACAACCTTTTTTAAAGAAAGGTGACATGGTTTATAACGTTAATGATATGGGATGGCGTGGTTTAAAGGATAGAGAAATTCTTGATTTAGCGGAAAAACATCCTTTTGATGCTTTTATTACAGCCGATAAAAATCTTCCTTATCAGCAAAATTTGACCAGTAGAATTTTGAGAATTATTATTTTAGACTCTCGTAGCACTTATCCTAATCATTTACTTCCTCTAATGTCAAAAATTAGTGAAATACTCTCATCTTTACCAATAGGACAATCTGTACTCATCAATGATGCAGGTGAAATGGAATCTATTGGTTAATAATTATTTATAACAAGAAAAAAGCGATCGCACCTTTCCACATCCCCCAAAACAACGATCGCCCCCCATCATCGCCAACAAAGCGATCGCCCCTCCCACATCCTAAAAGCGATCACACCCCCAACATTCCCCAGGACAACGATCACGCCTTCATTCCCATCAACCAGCTCACGCTATGTTAATTAGCTGATGCCTAACTAGAACCATGATTTCACAGTATTAACCCATCCGCTTATAGTGCTACCTACCCCGCTAATAAAGTTACCTGCGGAATTCCAAACATTTCTACCAAGATACTTACCGGCGGAATCCCAACTATCTTCTATGTAATTACCGCTAGATTCCCATGTTTGACGCAAAACATTTTGCCCATTGACGAAGGTATTTCGTAGATAGCTTTTACCATTGCTAAAGGCAGTTTCCAGTTTTTTGCCGCCACTTTGCCATTCTTCTCTAAAGGTATTTACCCCATTAATAAACGTATTGCGTAAATAGCTTGTGCCATTGCTAAAGGCAGTTTCAATCTTCTTACCGCCACTTAGCCATTCTTCCTTGAAAGTATTTACCCCATTAATAAACGTATTGCGTAAATAGCTTGTG
>NZ_JADBVM010000348.1:0-5702 GCF_020244875.1 Microcystis sp. M44BS1 | reverse complement strand
TTTTTGGCTTTTTGCGTTGTCAAGTCTAAACTTGTTGTGTCTTGAACTGCCAAAACTATTGGATGTTCTTTGATTCTTTCTACTGTACTTTTGGCCTGGGCGGCAATTAGATCTGAGGGGTGAAAATAGGGGGAATTCCAAAAAAACTATACCTATCAATCGTTTCCCCTTTTTTTAAGTTTCTTCTCTTTTTGTTAAGAAAGCTCTGACTAATGGATAGGACGTCGGGGGGGCAAGGGGATGAGGGACACGAATAAAGAAAAATGGTATAACAGCGTGATTGCTCTAAAATAGGGTTATCGCTTGTTCAGTATATAGCAATGACCTTAATCGCTGTCATCGATTATGACATGGGAAATCTGCACTCTGCCTGTAAAGGACTGGAAACCGTGGGTGCAGTGCCGAAAATTACCGATTCTCCCCTCGATCTGGAAAAAGCTGACGCTATTGTCTTACCCGGAGTCGGTTCTTTTGATCCTGCTGTCCGGCAAATTCGCAGCCGTCATCTAGAAAAACCGATCAAAGCGGCGATCGCTAATGGTAAACCCTTTCTCGGTATCTGTCTCGGTTTACAAATTCTCTTTGACTCATCAGAGGAAGGACAAGAGGCGGGTTTAGGGGTTATTCCGGGGACAGTGCGCCGTTTTCGCTCGGAACCTGGCATTACCATTCCTCACATGGGTTGGAATCAATTAGACTTCACCCAGCCGGATCATTCTCTTTGGCAGGGATTACCCCCGCATCCTCACGTCTATTTTGTCCATTCCTATTATGTCGATCCCCTTGATCGTCATCTAACTGCTGCCACCGTCAGCCACGGCAGTCAAACGGTGACGGCAGCGATCGCTCGTGATCGTTTGGTAGCGGTGCAGTTTCACCCCGAAAAATCCTCGACTAATGGCTTAAAAATTCTGGCTAACTTTGTTGAACAGGTGCAAAAATTAGCTTTAGTCTCCTAAATAAGCCTTTAAAACCCGCTCGTTTTTTTGGATTTCGCTGGGACTGCCATCGGCTAAATTTGTCCCTTCTGCTAATACCCAAACGTGGTGACAAAGGGACATAATCACATCCATATTATGCTCGATAATCAAAAAGGTAATTCCCTGACGATTCCAGGGGATTCCCTGACGATTCCATTCGATAATATGGTCGCTGATTTGACCGATTAAAGTGGGATTAACTCCAGCGGCTGGTTCATCTAATAAAATTAATTTTGGCTCGGTCATTAGCGCTCGGCCAATCTCTAATAATTTACGCTGTCCTCCCGATAAAGCTCCCGCATAATCCTGCGCTTTCTCCCCTAGACCAATCGAATCTAATATGTCCAAAGCTTTGGCACGATTTTCCTGTTCCTGTTGGCGAATTTTTGCCCCCTGAAACCAGACTTTGAGAAAATTTTCTCCCGTTTGCCCCGGACTAGCTAAGAGCATATTTTCTAACACCGTTAATCGGGATAATACCCTTGCTACTTGAAAAGTTCTCACACATCCTTTCAGGGCAATTTGATAGGGAGGCAGCTGATGAATCGGCTGACCATCAAGAAAAACTTCTCCTTTATCTGGGCGAATAAAATTAGATAAAAGGTTAAAAAGTGTGGTTTTGCCGGCTCCATTTGGCCCGATTAACCCGGTGATGCTGCCCTGCGGCACATCCAAATAAGCATTATTGACGGCGCGAATGCCCCCAAAACTTTTCGATAATCCTTTGGCAGAAAGTAACATATATAAATTATGAATTATGAATTATGAATTATGAAGTGGGAAGTGTTTTCAGTGAAGAGTAATCGATGAACTGATAACTGATAACTGATAACTGATAACTGATAACTGATAACTGAAATTATTTTCCCAAAGTTAACTCCTCTTTTTTGCCGAGGATACCCTGGGGTCGCCAGATCATTAAAACCATGAGCAGCAGACCGATAATCATAATCCGTAAAGCCCCTAATTGGCTATCATTAAAAATATCTAATTGGGGCAGAATAAAGCGAGTCAGGGAATCGTAAGCCCAGAAAATTACTGCTCCTAGTAAGGTGCCGGCATTGCTACCAGAGCCACCGAGAATGATAATAATCCAAGCGTTAAAAGTCAATAATGGTTCAAAATTAGTCGGGTAAATAGTGGTTAATTGCCATGCTAAAAAAGCCCCAGCTAAACCAGCGATCGCACCGCCTAACATCAAAGATTGTAACTTATACCAAAAGACATTTTTTCCTAAAGCCCGGGGAATTTCTTCATCTTCCCGAATCGCTTTGAGGATGCGTCCCCAAGGCGATCGCAAAAGTAATTCTAAACCAGTATAAACGAGAGCGAGGAGGACTAAAACTACCACCATCAACCCAGCTTTGTAATTATAGTCATTCAAGGCAATTACACCGTTTATATACAGAAAAAGCAGTATTATCGCCCCTAACAACCCCCAAAAGATTAAAGCTCTCTTTTGCGTCGGTTGATAGCTTTTGCCGCTAATTTGCCCCGCTTCGCGCCATTGTCGTTGCAGATTGCGCCCCAATTGCCAGAGAGCAAAGATAGCAAGCAGGGTAAACAGGGCAATAATTAATAATTTGACGGGAAAACTGGGATTTATATCCAAAGGTAGGGGATAACGTTGTAGTCCGAAACTGCCTTTCGTTAACCAATCCTCGTTAAGCACCAGTAAACGAATTAACTCAGACACCCCGATGGTGACAATCGCCAGATAATCGGCTCTTAATCTCAGGGTGGAAAAACCGATAGCCAATCCCAACAATGCCCCTAGGAGCGCCCCGACAATGGCGGCAAAAATCATCGGTACACCCTGTAAAGTCAATAAAACCGTGGCATAAGCCCCTAAAGTGGCAAAAGCAACGTGACCAAAGTTAATTAAGCCAGTAAATCCCCATTGTAGATTTAAACCGAGGGCAAAAATCGCGTAAATACCCGCCCAAATTGTCAGGGAAACTAAATAATCTGTCATCTTAAGTAAAAAGTAAAAAAGGGGTTGGGGGAGTGGGGAGATGGGGAGAAAAAAGCTGAAAACTCACATCTGATCACTGAAAAAGCTGGTTACTGCTAGTATAATATCAGTTAAAATGGCCTCTGTAGCTTGATGGACAATTGTGACGAGCGGAGGGTGCTAGGCTATTAATAACGAAAAAACCTTGTCCTGTTGATTTCTATGCCTCTTTTGATTCTAATTGCCGATGATGACCCCGGTATCCGCCTAGCGGTCAAAGACTATTTAGAATTAGCAGGTTATAGTGTGGTAGCGGCGAGTAATGGTTTGGAAGCTTTGAATTTATTGGATACCTATCATCCCCATCTTTTGGTATCGGATATTAAAATGCCGCGTTTAGACGGTTATTCTTTGGTGACTAAGGTGCGGCAACAGCCAGAATTTAGGTTATTGCCGGTAATTTTTTTAACCGAAAGAGGGTCAACAGAGGAAAGAATCCGCGGTTATCAAGTGGGTTGTGATATCTATCTTCCTAAACCTTTTGAGATGGAGGAATTAAAAGCAGTTATTCGCAATCTTTTAGAGCGATCGCAAATGGTGCAAAGTGAACGTCAATATCAGAAATTAAAACTGGAAGAAAGCCCCAAAACTAGGGATGTTTTAACTTCTTCTTTACAGGACGATTTTAAGTTAACTAATCGCGAGCGGGAAGTGTTAGAACATTTAGCCCGGGGACTTTCTAACAGTGAAATTGGGCAAAAACTGCATCTTAGTTCTCGCACGATCGAGAAATATGTTAGTAGTTTACTCAGAAAAACAACTACTAACAATCGCGCCGAATTGGTTCGTTTTTCCCTTGAACATAGATTAATCGATTAGCTGAAATAAAAAACTTAGATTTTGTTTTTTACTTCCTCCAAAAGACTGCCACAGGAGTCTAAAAGTAGCTCGATTACGCGGTCAAAACCTTCACGACCACCGTAGTAGGGATCGGGAACTTCTTTTTCAGGGTGATAACGAGCATAGTCACACATTAACTTGACCTTTTCTTGATATTTTCCTGTCCGATCTAGGGATAAAATATCTTGATAATTGGCTTTATCCATGGCTAGGATTAGATCAAAATTCTCGAAATCCTCGCGGGTAAATTGTCTAGCTGTCCCTTGCAGAGGAATACCGCGTTTTTTAGCCGCCGTATTCATGCGAGAATCAGGAGGAGAACCGATATGATAACCGGCAGTTCCCGCAGAATCACAGAGGATTTTATTGCCTAATCCTTCTTGTTCAATCAGATAATTCATGATATTCTCGGCAGCGGGAGAACGACAGATATTTCCTAAACAGACGAAGAGTAGTTTATAAGGCATAAATTGACCGGTAGAATCATCACTAAATTGCCAATTATAGGGCATTTTTAACATCCCGATAAAGATTTATCCTCAAAAAACTCCTCGCTGTCCATTAACCTAATTTTGGCTAATCCCAAGCTTTCTAAATAATCTTGCCACCCTTGGGGGGTATCTTCGATCGCTAATAATCCTAATACCCTAGCTACGTCTGCTACCCAGGGTAGGGTATGAATTCTATAACCCTGCCAGTTTACCTCTAAGGATAACCAAGCGGGAATCTCTTGGGGGTTAAATTGTTGGGAGGCAAGATAATCAGCTTGAAAGCAGTAAATCCGAGGTGGTTTTTGACTCTCTAACAAGGTTAAACACTCCTTCTAATCTGGACATTAATCTCTTTCCTGATATTTTAGGGGAACCTCAGCATAATTTCTGTCAAATATGAACTTCTCTTGTCAAGAAATGGTTAAGTTTGCTCAAGGGAATTTACCCTTAATTATCCCCTAAGCGAGGACGAATAATTAAATAAATTGCCGGACCGATTAGAGGCAATAGGGAAACTACCGGCAACAGGAAAGGATTTTTTAATCCCCGTCGGGTTAGATCATCTTGCAGCAAAATTGGACATAATAGGGTTAAAAGACAGAAATCTAAACTCATAACATGAATAAAACGGCTAGTTTGCCACTGATACCAAAAATCAGACCAATTGCCTTTAATTAATCCGTAAGCGATTAAAATTGCCGCAGTAATTAGGGCAATTACTCCTAACCAAGGTGAGTCTAAAAGTTTAATGACCAGATTTTTTTTACCGGTAAAACTGCTGTTGGGTTGACGGAGAGTTAGATAGGGTAAAATAGCGAAAGCACCCACGGCAAAGGAGGCAAAAGCAAAGGGCCAAGCGATGATTTTTTGGTCACGACCATCGATAATTAAAAGGCTAGTGTAGATAAGTGGCAAAACTCCCATCAGGTTAAAAAGAGAGATAATTAACGGGTTAATATCTTGCCATTTGCCAGTGGAAAGATTGATAATTAAATTCATTGTATCTGGTTGGTCGGGGGGTGCTAGTAAAAAAGCGTATAATCCGAAGCATAACCAAAGTAAACCGAGAATAATTTTTGTTAACATGGGAGTAGATAATTAGGTTAATTGAGTAATGGGATTTCAGCAGATATTTTAGTAAAAAAGTGATCAAAGTGTCAAGCAGTATTATACTAAATCCGGTTATTAAAGACTGATTATTTATTCCCCCTTTCCCCCCCGATGTCGGGGGGGCAGGGGTAGGGCTGTTTCATTCTCCCATCAGAATATCAAAAGTAAAAGCGATCACTATCAGGTAAAATGAGGAGTGACCGCCAACCTTTCAAATATATGTTGAGCTTAATAGAAAAACTAAAACAAGTCAAGGACTTTCGGAAA
>NZ_JADBVM010000347.1:0-7138 GCF_020244875.1 Microcystis sp. M44BS1 | reverse complement strand
GTGCGTTACGACGGATTGTTAGATTCAAGTTTAAGCAGAGATTGTCGCCGTCTAACGCACCCTACATTTTACCATTCTACTGTTTCATATTTTTACAGTAGTTTATTAGTAGGGTGCGTTACGCTATCGCTAACGCACCAAATAAATTAATGATAGATAAGAACTCTTGCAAATTAATTATATCTTATAATGAAGTTAAATTAATGATAGATGTGGTGCGTTACGACGGATTGTTAGATGATTGAGTAGGGGCGAAGCATTCGGACAATAACCTATTGCTGAAACCCTAGATTTCCTATCCGAATGCTTCGCCCGTACCCTGAATTTTTCTCTAGCAAACTCAATTCTAGTCTAATTATAGTAGGGTGCGCTCTTCGATAGCGTAACGCACTGCCCATAGCAGATTAATTAAAGATTTATCAAAAAAGAACTAACTTAGTCGATTTTGCTATAGAATAATAATGCTTAGAGTTTATTATTCTGCGACGGGCTATGGGATCAATTGAGCAACTGACAGAAGAGATATTGTCCTTACCTAGTGTATCAAGGGCGCTGCTTGCAGATAAGTTGGTAGAAAGCTTAGAATTCGATACCGATTCAACAATTCAGGCAGTTTGGGTGACTGAAGCAAAAAGACGAAGAGGCGAGGTTCGGGATGGCTCTGTGCAGCCAATTTCGGGGGAAGAAGCTCTGGCTCAAGTTAGACGACTGATTGAGCCATGAGGTATGTATTTCACCCTGAAGCTCTCACTGAATATGCTGAAGCAGTTCAATACTATACAGGGCAACGGGTTGAGGTTGCACAGGCATTTATCAATGCTATCGAGGATACGGTTTATCGAATTAGAGAATCTCCTACTCATTATGTTGTTATTGATGATGCTGTCCGACGATGCATGGCACGCAGATTTCCCTATGCAATTCTCTATACAATCGAGCAAGACTACATTCTCATTTTGGCGGTTATGCATTGCAGCCGAGAACCTGGATACTGGAAAAGTCGTAGATAGTCGAAGTTCCCAGCAGCCTAACGGTGATTGATTTAATAACCCTGGATTGTCCGTAGGATGGTAATATCTAGAGTTTTTAGTAGGGTGCGCTCTTCGATAGCGTAACGCACCAAGTAGTAGTTAAATTAATGATAGATGTGGTGCGTTACGACGGATTGTTAGATGATTGAGTAGGGGCGAAGCATTCGGACAATAACCTATTACTGAAACCCTAGATTTCCTATCCGAATGCTTCGCCCGTACCCCCAATTTTTCTCTAGCAAACTCAATTGGGGATGGGGGGTGAGTGCGATTATCTGTAGTGCGATCATAGATTTTAAGCTATAATCAAAGATATTGATTTATCCCCTGAAATTATAATGTTATCCATTAATCTAGACCGAGAAACCGAGAACTATCTAGCGGACATCATTTCTGAAGAGAATATTAGCTCAGAAGAACTTCTCAAAAAACTCATTTACGAACATTGGCAAAGCTTAAAACCGCGTAAAACTTTATTACAACGCCGGGGAAGTCATCCTCAGCATCTTTTAGAAAATGCTCCACCTGATTTGTCATTGCGAGAAAACCGCAAAAAAGTAGTTGCAGAATATATCCAAAACCATCATCAGCAACATCATTAATGACAAATTATCCCCCAAAAATTATTACAGAATCAATCAACCAATTCTCTAACTTCAAAGCAGGCACACGCTCAAATTCACGAGTATTTGCGGTAACAAGAGTCAGATCAAGCGCTAGAGAATGAGCAGCAATCAGTAAATCATTTGGACCGATTGGGGTTCCTGCTTGCTCCAAATGTTTACGAATTAGGGCATAGTGCTTATCTACAGTTGATTCTAATGGCAAAACTGTCAAGAACTCCAGGATGCGTTCTAGTTGCTGCACCAGACGGGAGGAACCACTTTTAACCACTCCAAATCTTAATTCACACGCCACAATGATGCTCGTACAAACGCTTTCTTCGCCGACATCCACAATATGCTGAAAAACCTGACCTTGGGGATACCTGATCAAATGTGATAGGATGTTAGTATCAAGCAGATATTGATAGGTCATTGGGTGGTACTAAAATGTGATGTCATCAAGGGAAAGCAACCCTTCATCTATATCAGGAAAATTGTCTGTAATGTCTGGCAAAGTAGTCAGCAAAGAAAGTAGAGAACCGGAAGAAATCGGCTCAATGATTAAGCGATGACCTTCTTTGCGTAACAAAACCTCTGTACTTGATAAGGCAAGTTCAGGAGGAATAGTTAATACTTGCTCTTGTCCACTTGTTAGTAAAGAAACCTGACATAAGTTTTGCATCTGTTGACCCCTTTGTTAATGATCGCTTTACTATTTTAACTTATTTATCTAGTTATCTCGTTCCCAGGTTCTACCTGGGAACGCTTGATTCAGGTTCTACCTGATAACTGTTTACTGATAACTGTTTACTGAAATTCCAGTTCTTCCTAAATACTACTTTAAGGTAGAGCCTTAGATGTTATGTTCCAAGGCTCTGCCTTGGAACAAGAAATACCTAAAGGATAAGCAATATAGCCATCTGGGTGTTTTTCAACGATTATTTTAATGCTTTTCATAATTATTTTTTAAATAAATTTTCCCAATTCATCAAGCAAATCCATCGCCACCTCTAGCCAGTCCACCGCACCCTCTGAAGACGGCTCAGGCGTTGCTTCTCTTACCCCTTCCGGACGCGAGACTAAGGGTTTAAAATTCTCATGATTCTCGCTGGCCTTCTCTTCTAAAAACTCCTTTAATAGCGTCGGACGCTCATAGTCCTGCCGATAGTCCCAGACCCAGTTTAACACCGTGATTACCTCCGATCGCTGTTCCGCTGACCAGCCTTGTTTATCGATATACTGCGCCATGATTTGCTGACACTTTTCCCACCGACGGTAAGCTTCCCACAGCGCCGATATAGGTTTCCTCATCGCCAAGGACACCGCACCGCCTTCTGGGAAATCCTGGCGCAGATCCGAACTCAACAGAACCCCAGTTAACCAAGCTCCTCCTTCCCCTAACTCGACTAAAATATAGGCTAGGGTTGCCGGATTTAGGTCAATTTCGACCCTAACTTGGCTTAAATCCAACAGTTCTTCACCAGAGTCTTGAGGAATCAATATAGCTTCCAGTTTACCTAGCTTGGGTAGTACCACTTGAGCATTATCAGCCGCCGCAGTATCTACCTCTATCCCATGCTCTTCTAGATAATCTGTCAGCACCACCGCCGCTAAGGTGTTTTGGCGAAATTCCCCAAAGCTGGGATAGGGAACCCAAACAGAGTCGGCTAAATCTGTTTTAGGGTCTAAACCCGCAAGTTTAGCTAACTCAACCAGATCATCTGTATCTGCATTAGCAAGACGCAGGTACAGTTCTTCAACTTCTCGAATAAAATCTGCATCACTCATAACGTAATACCTGACGACTTAGATAGGGTTGGGTTTTATGCTTTAAAAATAACTTAGCTACTGCTAACTCAAATACGTTTAATTTGTGTCCAGAAATATCATCTTTAAATAAATTTTCTAAACCCGTAATCACAACCTGACGCATTTCATGAGTAAATGTCGCTTCAACGCTCCAGGGAACACCCGCAATTAACATTTTACCCAGGGAATCCGCTAATTCCCCAATCAAAACAGGCTCACCTGTCCTATTCTCGAACACCCACACAGGCTGATTATTTGCTCCCTTGTGACTAATTTGCGCTATTTTAAGCTGAAACTTATCCCCCTGGGACTCTTTCTGACGCTGTTCTCCAACTCCCTTTAAGCTTGCTTTCGATAAATCAGGAGTTATAGAGCCTTCTAGTTGAGACTTGTTTTCCTGTTCTCCCCCTAACTGACGTTCAATTTGCAACTCCCTTGCTAAAATCTGTTTCAACGCCTCATTTCTCAACTCAGAAGGCATTTGGCCATTCTCCAGTTTTAAGCGTAACTCTCCCCCCCGCAAACCAAACTTAACCCGTCCAAAGCGAAAATCAAGCCACTGCTCATTAAAATTAATCCGCACCGATAGGGAAAACGCCTCTGGATCAGACTTTTTCAAAAGCGAAAAAACACCCTTAGACTCAGGCGCAAGGGGTTCTCCCAAAATCTCCAAGTGCAGACATTCAGGACACTTATTGTCATGTTCTGTTACCGCGATCGCCCTTGATTGCTTTGCCATCATCCTAGGCCTTTCAAACCCTTAACTATAATAATTGTACTGTATGTGGGGTTTGCGGCAAACAATTTGTTGTTTTGCTAATAAAGTCCCAAAACCATTTTTTAGCAAAGCTGCTACCGATATTCAGCCAGCCCTAATTAGCTAGAGCAAGCCTCAAGAATTCCTAGCAAATTAACTAAGGGGTTATCTTAATGCTTGCTGCTATCAGCTTAATTTTCTTCCTCCGCTTCTGGGGTTGGTTGTGGTAAACGAGCGATAAAATCTTTCATTTTAGGATGATTAAACATTTTCTCCGTATCTTGCAGAAGACGTTTACCCCAGAGATTTTCCCCTAAAAATTCCAGACTGACATAACGACTATCGCTAGTGAGAGCGGCCTGAGCTAATTTGATGCCCTCCTCAGTTTTCCCTTGACTATAAATAGCCACCGCAATAGCTAACTGAGGTTCCGGCTGTTTAGGATCAATTTTCAAAGCGGCCCGCCAATCTTTAAGAGCCGCTTCCTTGTCACCCTGTTCGTATTTAACTAAACCAATATTATTAATAGCGGGCCAAAAATTTTTATCTTGACTAACAGCTTTTTCGTAAGCCGCGATCGCATCAGGATATTGTGCTAACTTGAGATAGGAATTACCGAGATCAAAAAGAGCGGGGGAGACATCGGGTTTCATTTGCAAACCCGCTTCAATCTGGGCAATAGCAGACTGGTAATCTTGATTCTGAAAATAAGCACTACCGAGGGAAAATTTAATATTAGCGTGGGCATCGGCGGGAGCAAGGGACAAAGATTGATTTAATGCCTGGATACCGGGTTGCACCTGATCGTCTTGCAGATATAAACTACCGAGAATAAACCAAGTTTGATAGAGATGGGGGGCCAACTGCACCGCTAACCTAGCTCGTCCAAGGGCGGCATCGGTACGGCGAAAACGAGCTAATTGGATAGCATCCTCAGCCATTTCAATTCCCGCTTGTTCCATCTGTTCTAACTCCGGTTCGATGGCGTAGGGGAGTAGCGCTTGGGAAAAAGCTGGCGGGCTGCCAGCGACGAAAAAAATGAGCAAAGAAATGATTAATCGAAGTTTTGGCACAGTTTACCCCCGCGATAGGCCTTTTTTAATCAGTCTATCTCGCTTGGGGGTTGTTGGCTAAAGAAACAACAAAGGCAACTCTAGAGACGTTAGTATATAACCAATTAACTTTTGGCTGATCGATGGCAATAACCGTGTTGGGAAAATCAAATCGCCCCCTATTTTGGATATTCGGACTCATGGCTAGTGGTTTTCTGGCGGTGGGAGTGGTTTCTTATCGTTTGCTGCAAACTCCTCCCCCTGCCCTAGAATTGGCGAAAATGACCGTTCCTGCTCAACGGGAAACCCTCGCTGTGGAAATTAAAGCTAGTGGTAGGGTGGAACCAATCCAAAGTGTCAACATTAGCCCGAAAAACCCCGGCCGATTAGTGCGATTATTGGTAGATCAGGGCATGATCGTTAAAAAGGGACAAACCCTCGCCGTCATGGATAATTTAGAGGTGTATGCCCAAGGAATGCAGTCAGAAGCGCGTCTGCGGGAAGCTCTAGCCAGTCTGGAACAGGCTAAACGCAGTATTCCCGAAGATATCCGGCAATTACAAGCCCGATTTTATCAGGCCCAGGCCAGTTATAAGCAATTAGAAGCCCGTTTAGCTCAGGCCAAAGAAAGAATTCCCAAAGATTTAGACCAACTGCAAGCTCAGGTACAAGCAGCCCAATCCCGGTTTCGACTAGCAGAAAATCGGGTTAAACGCAATGAAAATTTAGTCCAGGAAGGAGCGATCGCTCAAGACCAATTTGATGCCGTCCTCAATGAATATCTCAATGCTAAGGCCAATTTAGAGGAATCGATCCGCCGTTTGGAACAAGCGGATAAAACCGCTTCCCCAGAAGTAGCGGGAATTGAGCAGGAAATGATCCGAGCGGCAGCAGCGATCGCTGAAGCGAAATTTGCCCTCGAACAACGCCAAAAAACCCAAGAAACGGAGCTTGCTCGACTAGAATCATCTGTAGCGGCTGCTAGGGCCAATTTAGAGCAAATTAAGATTCAATACCGCGATACGGTCATTACTGCTCCCTTTGATGGCATCGTCACCCAAAAATACGCCACCGAGGGTTCTTTTGTCACTCCCACCACTTCGGCCTCTAGTACCGCTTCGGCCACTTCCACCTCGATTATCGCCCTAGCATCGGGATTGGAAGTGATTGCGAAAGTGCCGGAAGTAGATGTGGGTTTATTACAGCGCGGCCAACCCGTGCGAATTGTCGCCGATGCTTTTCCTGAAGAAGTCTTTGAAGGTCGAGTTATTCTCGTGGCTCCTGAAGCAATTATCGAGGATAATGTTACTTCTTTTGAAGTGAGAATCGGTTTGGTGACGGGACGGGACAAACTCAAATCGAAAATGAATGTAGATGTAACTTTTGTCGGCCAGCAGTTAGATAATGCTCTGGTCGTGCCGACTGTCGCCATTGTCACCCGGGAAGGCAAGTCAGGGGTTTTAGTTCCCGATGCCGAAAATAAACCCAGTTTTAAACCCGTTTCGCTCGGTTTGGTCTTAGACGATAAAACCCAAATTTTATCAGGGTTGGAAGCTGGAGAAAAGGTCTTTATCGATCTCCCCCAAGGAGCCGAAGATACCTCGAAAACTAATAAAAAATCTCAATAATTTTCTTTAACAAGTATTCCTAAATTGTCTTTTTTATGCTAGGTCAGGATTCGGGAAATGGGGGAATGGGGAAATGAGGAAATGGGGGAATGGGGAAATGGGGGAATTCAACTAATACCCCAAAACCCTACAACTATCTAACTGATAACTGATAACTGATAACTGATAACTGATAACTGATAACTGATAACTGATAACTGATAACTGATAACTGATAACTGATAACTGATAACTGATAACTGATAACTGATAACTG
>NZ_JADBVM010000346.1:0-4283 GCF_020244875.1 Microcystis sp. M44BS1 | reverse complement strand
CGGATTTTCCATTATGAATATAGTATCCTGTCAAGTCGCCTTTGTCAAGAGAAAATTTAACAACATCCAGACAAACGTTATTGTAGGGGTAATTCATGAATTACCCCTACACCTATTACCTAGTCCAGTAACCCACCACCACCATTGACTATGATTGAATTAATCACTGATTACTGATTACTGATCACTGATAATAACCCTTGACCGCCAAAACGGACAACATCGGTACAAAATAACCCCGTTTCCTCCTGCACGGTTTCTATAGCTTTAACTGCCGCCTCCGGACTAAGATGAAAAGTATTTAAACTAATCCCCTTTACCTTCACCTCCCCGAAACTTCCCCCAGCGCTGGCAGTCATTTCGCAGAGTTTAATCACTTCCGTTAGGGGAGGGATGAGAATATCGGGTAAATCTTTGATATGAATTTGTCCAGCGCGATGGACGAGAATTAACCCCGTTGGTTGACTGCCACGCATTAAGGGCAAGGTAGCGGTGGATCCAGGGTGTAATAGCGAGCCTTGACCCTCAATAAACAGAATATCGTTATTTTCCGCTGATTCTAACACCAAAGCCTCGATCGCACCAGCAGCATAATCGACGCGCACCGCATCCAAGGGTACACCTTTCCCCGCGATCATAATTCCCCCCTGTCCAGTGGCTAAAAATTGCGATTTTAGCCCTTTTTCTTGGGCAACTCGATGTAATTCGATGCTAGTGGACATTTTGCCCACACTCATATCCGTGCCTACCGTTAGAATACGCTGACAGGTTAAATTTTTCGCCCGCGCTTGCCCAATTTTTAAGTCTTGGGGTTCCAGACGGATATCCCAAATCCATTGATCCGGTTTAAGCTGAGAAAAAAGGGGTTTTAGAGGTGTATGGAGTCCATTAACGAGGGATAACCCTGTATTTACCGCCTCTTTGATTTCTTCTAGCCAATGGGGTGGTAAAATGCCCCCTGATGGTGCGATGCCAATTAACAGGGTATCGGGATGATAGGTTAGAGCTTCCCTAACAGTAGCAACAATCGGCAAGGGGCGATCGATTCCGGCCACTTCTTTTAAGGTACTGCCGGCGCTTTCTGCGTCAATAATCGCCACTACCTGCGCTTTCCCGTAACGCAGATAACTTAACCCAGTTTTGCCGCGAGTTCCTTTGATTCCTTCGTGGAGAAGAATCGCTACTTTCTTGTCAGGAGTCAAATAATTAGTCATCTTCTGTCCGTAAACTAACACCCAAACCGGGCAAATTATTTGGTTGTAAACGTCCCTTTTCCAAGCTTAAACCCGTAAAGGGATCATCGCGTAAATTTAAATGACTATCTAGGTCAAGATAGTTGACAAGCGGGCCAAGATGTGCTAGGGCAGTATTGGCTAAACTGCTATCAGAGTAACATCCGAACATAATTTGCAGTCGGCAAGCTTGGGCAATATGAATCATTCTCTGTACTTCGGCTAATCCACCAGCTTTCATTAGTTTAATATTAATGCCGTGGACTCGATCGGCCAGTTTCGGGATATCTTGACTAGAAAAACAGCTTTCATCGACGAAGATAGGTAGGGGCGATTTTTGGTATAAATCAATTAAATCTCGTTCTTGTCCCACGGATAGGGGTTGTTCCACATAAATAACGCCTTTTTCCTCTAACCATTGGCACATTTTCACCGCATCGCTCAATTTCCAACCACCATTAGCATCGACAGTTAGGGGCAAATGGGGGACAATTTCTTTAATAGCCAGAATTATAGCTCGATCGGCTTCTATACCGTCCGGTGAGCCTAATTTGACTTTTAATAAGCTAAAATCGCCAATTTCTAGCCAATCTAACAGCCTTTTCTGCACATTTTCTCGAGAATTTAAACCGATAGTAACAGAAACCGGCGGAATTAAAGAGCGATCGAGTCCAAAAATTTGCCAGAGAGGTAAATTAGCTTTTTTGCCTAACCAGTCGTGCAGCGCCGTGTCAATAGCGGCACGAGTAGCCGAAGATATCTGATTTTGCCATAAAATTTTCTCAATTTCTTGGCGTTGACAGGGGTGAAAAGATTGTAAAAGAGGAGCGATCGAGTTTAATTCTTGCAGAATTTTATCGGTTTTTTTCTCCTCGCTGGTAATATCAAAAGGGGATGCCTCTCCCCACCCTTCGATATTTTCCTCGCTAATTTGCAGCCAAATATTAGTATTTTTACTGGTAGTGCCGCGACTAATCGTTAAAGGTACTCGTTTATGAATAGTAAAAGTTTGCCAGTTTAGCAGCATAATTCACCTAGGGATGATCGGGGAATAGGAACAGAAAAATTATCTACACTTACCCAAATCCTTACTTCTGTCCACTCTCCCCGCAATCATACAACTTCCGGCGGTGTTTTTCGTCAAAGACAAAATATGATAGGCTAACCGAAGGTATAGGCAAGACGGCTGCGGGTTAGGAAATGGGATGAAAGAGGAGTGAGTTAACCAAAATCAATGATTAAGAAAAAGATTTCTTGCTGGGTAAATGGAGGTATTGCCCTCATTGATCGCTATCTGATCAGCCAACTACTACCCCCATTTTTATTTAGTGTTGGTTTATTTGCCTCTTTGGGAGTAGCGATCAGCAATCTTTCCGATTTAGCTAATCAGGTAGTTGATGCTAATCTACCCCTTGCCTCGGCCCTAGAAATTCTCCTGTTAAAAGTGCCAGAATTTGTCACTTATTCCCTGCCAGTTTCTCTTTTGCTGGCTACTTTAATCACCTACGGACGTTTAAGTAGTGATAGCGAAACCGTTGCCCTGCAAAGCTGTGGAGTCACTCTTTACCGTCTTTTTATACCGACTTTTTGCCTGAGTTTAATAGTTACAGTGGTGACATTTTTATTAAACGAATATGTGGTTCCTAATGCTAATTATCGAGCTACAGAAATTTTAGTGCAGAAAATTAATAAAGAAGCAAATTTTTGGAAAAACAAAGACTTTTATTATCCCGATTATGAAATAAAAACCCTAGAAAATGGTACGATTAATCGTAATTTAAGAAGTTTATTTTATGCCGAACAATTTGACGGGGAAAAAATGAAAACTGTCACCGTTATCCGTTGGCTAAAACAAGAATTAAATCAAATTATTATCGCCGATTCGGCCCGTTGGAATGCCGTCGATAACGTCTGGGACTTTTTTAACGGCATTATCTATGAATTAACCCCCCCTAACGCCTCCTATAGCCAAGTTATCCCCTTTAAAACCGAAAAAATCGCTTTATCTCGCTCCGCTTTCGATTTTGCTCGTCAAAGCCGCGATCCCTACGAGATGAACATACCACAGGCGATCGAATATGTGCAACTGCTCAAACTCAGTGGCGATGATAAGAGAGTCAGGTTTTTTCAAGTGCGAATCCAGCAAAAAATCGCCTTTCCCTTTGTCTGTATCGTCTTTGCCACCATCGGCTGTGCCTTGGGTTCTCTACCGCAAAGAATTAGTCGGGGAACCAGTTTCGGTCTCAGTGTCGCCATTGTTTTCCTCTATTATCTCTTAAACTTCTTAGTGGGCAGCTTGGGACTAACTGCCACCCTCTCCCCCTTCCTAGCTGCCTGGCTGCCTAACTTTTTCGGTTTTGGTTTAGGTCTGTGGTTATTATGGCGACTTAACGGTTAGACTTTTTTAAAAATTTTCGTCAAGATAGGAGACGTAGAGTTATAGCAGGCCCCTTAGTCTATGTTTCCCTTCTTCTTTAACACTTGTGGCAGCACTTCCCGTCAAGAATGTCAAGAGCTTAAATTAAAGTTATCATGATACTATTAGGGGTCGAGAAGGTCGTCACCGACTTCCCCTCCCATTCAGAACCGTGCATGAGACTTTCACCTCACACGGCTCCTAGTTTGACTGTTCCCTTGTTAAGGATACAGCTTGACTTCTTTTGGTTAGCCTTGTATTATCTAGTTTGACTTTCTGAAATTGTCAAACCAGATGATTTAAGGCTTCCATCAGATGCCGATTTATCATCGTGACAGCGGTTTTGCTTTAAGTGTTCCCTTGATTTCTTCGGTTAGATTTAGCCTTTGTTCTGGGGATACTGCTATCACTCCATCGACACCTGCTGTTTTCTTTCCTTGATTGTCTTGGGTTACTTTGCGTACTGCTAATAGACGAGCGTAGTATGATTTCACTAATAGACGTTGCCACCTTCTAACCTTTGCATCCTGTCCCGATTTAGCCGCTTGGTATATCCTCTTTTGGAGCTTGAAAACGTATCTTTGGACTTTCGCCCAATTGATAGCTTTCCATACATTCGTAGTCTTAGTGGTTTT
>NZ_JADBVM010000345.1:0-26313 GCF_020244875.1 Microcystis sp. M44BS1 | reverse complement strand
TGATACTAAACGTCGGGACATATAAACAGTTATAAGGTTGGTCAGGGTTGACCTGTTAGATTCAGTCAGGGGACTGAAGACCTTACTAGGCGGTTATTTCAGGTATTTCAACCTTATTTCATGCCTAAACGTTTCGCACTTCTTATCTAACTTTACCATTCCCCTCTCAGGCCGGGCAATTCTAGACAAAAACTCTCGTATTCTTGAGCTTGTCAGGACAAATCAGGCTGAAATAGTCAAGGAAAGCCGAAAAAATCCTGATAACTTCTTCAGTTATTTTAAGAGAAATTGAACCTGCTCCTGAGAAGGTTCGACAATTTTTTGCAGAGGTTATAACCTATGCAGAGTTAGTTGAAATTACTGAATCTGCTTTACAACTGAGGCAAGCTTATATTGATTATGGTGTGGTGACTCAGAAATCAATGTTAGATGGGCTTCATGTTGCTTTAGCAAGTGTTGCTGGATGTACAATGATTGTCAGTTGGAATTTTAAGCATATCGTCCATTTTCAAAAAATTCCTCTTTACCGTGCTATTAATGTAATCAAGGGATATTCACAGCTAGATATTTATTCACCTCTGGAGGTGATTAATTATGAAGGTTAAGCAATTTGATTGTGTGGCAATAAAACGTTTAGGTAGCGAAAAAATCTATGAAGACATTAAAAATATGAAAATAAAGGAAGAATTAGCCTATTGGCAACAAGCTACTAAAGAGCTAGAAAACCTCCAAAGTCAATCATAGTTTAGCGAAGAAAGTGCAACTACAAACTGGGTTTGCTGTCAAGGCTCTAGCCCGAACAAGTTTAACCTGTTTTCTTTAGAAGGTCATTTGGACTTCATTAAGTTAACGGTAAATGTACAATTCGGTCTTCATATTCATTGTCAAAAGAACCTTTGGCAATTACAATTAATTCTAACAAGTTATCACCAATACTTAAATCTTGATTGAGAATAAAAATTCCAGGAATGTGACGGTTTTGGTTGAAGTGTTCTCTTAAATGTACTGGCATAGAAGCACGATTATTTGTCACTAAAATAAATCCCATCACCTCACACCAAATCAAGATTTCTGGATCTAATGTACCTAATGTTGGTGTATCTGGTTCACCAACTACTCGAATAATGATTTCTGGTTCTCGGCGACGCAATTGTTGAGGATACACCGAATTAACATTTTCATCAATTAAATATTTCAGTGTCATTAGCTTTCTGCTTGGCTGTTATTTCAGCTTTCAATTTTCTCAGTCGTTCAACCACAGGCGGAGGATTTTTTCGCTGTTCTTCTCGCATTTTTCGCCCCCATTCTAGCCAGTCGGCAATATATTGGCTCACTTTTTCTTTATCATGAAGATAATAAAGAATCGTCGCATATACCTGTTCGAGGGTTAAAGATGGATAAGTATTAGCAATTTCTTCAGGAGTTTTGGCTTGGTAAATGAAATCGTGTAAAATAGTTTCAATACCGACGCGGGTTCCTTTTAGCCGAATATCGTTAGGAGCAAGAAAATTAAAATAGTCTTCGAGTTGCATAATTTATACCAATTGAAGATTCAAACTTAACTTTATTCTTTAAGTAACATTGTTATCTTAATTATACTTGATCTTTACCAGATATTGCGACCGCATTCGGTTCTTAATTATTGACCTCTCCCCCGTCCCCTCTCCACCCCCCTCAATCTCCCCTACGAGGGGAGAAGATAAGGAAGACTTTTTATTATGGAGAGGGGAGAAAGATTTAGCGAAGGGAGCGCAACAACAAGCCAGGTTCGTTAAAATTCCCCCCTTCCCTCGCAGGGAAGGGGGGTTAGGGGGTTTAGGTCAAACCCTTATACTATATGGAGTATCAGAATTTTTCGCTCATTAAAGTTGACGTTGGTGAATAACACAGTCTTGAAGATATAAATTGATTAGTTCTTGATAAGAAATCCCTTTTTCTTCAGCCATCGATTGAAAATATTCAATTACGTCAATTCCCAAGGGTAAGGTTACTTGTTGTTTTAATTGTTTAGCAAAGGGATTCGGGCGGCTTTTCATTTGGGAAAGGTCATATTCTGGTTTCATGGTTTTAACCTCGATAATGTTTACTTTCGTTTTTAGTGGCTTTTCGGGCGGAGATAATCCTAATTACTGATTCTTGCTCTCGGTAACTATGAACGATGAGCAATATTCGCATTTTAGAACTTCTACCAAGCAATAAATATCGCTCTTCTGTGTCAGAATGTTCTTCATCCCAAAACTGTATAGCATTTTCATCATAGAAAACTGATTTGGCTTCTTCAAAAGAAACGCCGTGCTTCTTTTTATTGATTTGATTTTTCTTATTATCCCACTCAAAAGTTAGTTTAATCATAGTTACATTATTATACTTAATCTTTGCCGAATAGTGCGATCGCATTTGGTTCTTAATTATTGACCTCTCCCCTGGCCTTTCTCCTACAAGGAAAGGGGAGAGAATTTAGCGAAGAGAGTGCAACTACAAACTGGGTTTGTTGTCAAGGCTCCAGCCCGAACAAGTTTAACCTGTTTTCTTTAGATAGTGAGGAGCTAAATGGACATAACCCTATTGCCCAAATTGGGTAACTTATCTAGAATAAGTATATGAAGAGAGGAGGAGACGTGATGGAGTATCAGAATTTTTCGCTCATTAAAGAAGATATTCAGGCTGATGCTTGCGGACGGATTAGCCTTGGGACTGAATGTAGCAACCGTCACTATCGAATACTGATGAATGCAAGCGGGGAACTTCTTTTGGTTCCCATGGTGGCGATTCTGGGGGGAGAACTATGGGCTTTTCAGAATCCTAGTGTCCGCGAGTCGCTCAAACGGGGACTCGCAGAAGCCCGCACGGGAGATTTCGCTGAAGAAACAGTCGATTTAGACGCTATGCTTGAGTTTGCTGCATCTATTCCTGAAGAGGTCGAGGAGTAGGTGAGTTTTTCTAGCGACTAAAAACGCTATACTCTTAGTAAATTGTCAGCAGATTATGAATCAATCAGTTGAATTAATTTAAATATCGAGGAAGCTAGAAAGAATATGAAAGTTTTTATTAGTCATGCCTTTACTGAGGCTAAGTTAGCTAAGAGAGTTGCTGATTCTCTCAAAGAAGATGGCTTTCAAGTTTGGGATGCTGCTGAAATGTTACCCGGGGAAAACTGGGCTAATAACATAGGTAAAGCATTACAAGAAGCTGAAGCAATGGTAGTCTTATTAACACCAGAATCGCTGAAGTCTTTTAATGTTGGTTCTGAGATTAGTTACGCCATTGGAGAAGAAAACTATCAAGGTCGTGTCATTCCTGTGATTGCTTCTTCCTTAGATAATTTAGACCGAGAACATATTCCTTGGATTCTCAAAAAGTTTAGAATGATTTACGTCCCCAATCTTGAACAAGACAATCAACAATTAAAAGAAATTACACAAGCACTTAAAAATGTGACAAGCTCCGACGGACTGAAAGTTAACTGAGATGTACCACTTTTTAATTTGCTTTGCCTAATCAGAAGCTATGCCTTATCTAATTGTAACTATAGGTATGAAATGATTCCTCAAGAGGCTTTTCTTTCCCATTCTAGCAAAAATCGAGAGTTTGTCTCTCATTTGGCCAATGAATTACGCCGTCATGGAGTTCCCGTTTGGTATAGTGAAACTAATATTTTAGGCGCACAGCAATGGCATGATGAAATTGGGAAAGCTTTGAGGCGATGTGATTGGTTTATTATCGTTCTCTCTCCTGATGCGGTCGATTCTATGTGGGTAAAGCGAGAACTAATTTTTACTTTACAGGATCAGCGTTTTGAAGATAAAATTTTGCCAATTCTCTATCAACCTTGTGAATATACAAAACTTTCTTGGGTCTTACCTAGCTTCCAAATTATTAATTTTAATGATAATTTTGAAGAAGGATGCCGAGATTTGCTTCGTGTCTTTGGCTTAGGTTATATCTATATTTAGTAGTAGTTTGTAGCGTAACAAACCAATATGTGATCTGGTAATTGATCGATCTGTTGATGGAGTTGTTGACGAATATTTGCAGACATAAGCTAAGTTGTTTTAATGATTTACTCAATCTGATTACACTAAACTGCCAAGCGGAGATTGGCGATGAGGGGAAGTTGGAGTTCGCTTTTTTCTTGTAGTCTTTGGGAGAAAAAAAGGATTTCTAGGTTTTCTATTTCTTCGGTTTTTGGGTTGACTCTCACGATAATATCATCTCCTAATTCTTCGGATTCTTGTTCGGGATAGGGAGCGCATTTGTTGATATAAAGAATGTCTCCAGTGGGGTCATATTTAATAATTAGGTTTATCTCGTTCCCAGGTTCTACCTGGGAACGCTTGATTCAGGTTCTACCTGATAACTGATAACTATCCACTGTTCACTGAAATTACGGTTCTTCCTAAATACTACTTTAAGGCAGAGCCTTAGATATTATGTTCCAAGGCTCTGCCTTGGAACAAGGGATTATCTCCATACTCAAATTAGCTGACAGAGATGTTTAAGGATTTTGAGAACCTCGTATAAATCCCCCGGATTTCTCATGGCAAATAAACGAGAGGTTCCGTATAAAGGTTTGTCGTCCCATAATAATTTAACGAATAAAAACTCGGAACCATTGGTCAACATTCCATAATTAGGACGGTTTTGATGAGGATTGGCTATTAAATAAGCTAATAATTGTGGTAAACCTACTTCAACGGAATAAATCACCCGTTTTGATTCAATAATCATTACCCATAATTGATCTTTTAGAATTAAAGTATCTAACTTTCCTTTAATTATTAAATCTTGATCTTCTGTAATAATTTCAACGGACTCTTCTGCTTTAATGTGAAAAGGAAATAGATAAAAGTTACCAATAAATAATAATGGATCTAAAACCGTCATCCTCACCGAAGTTTCCAAAAAGGGAGGACAATTTAATAAGTTAAAATAACCTATTTTGATTTTATCTAACAATTCTTTTTCTTGGTCAGAGATTGCTTCTAGGTCTTCTTGCCATTCCCCAAAAAAATGCTCATCTTCTATAAACTCTAGTTGAAAATGATTAATTAAATCTCTGAGAGTGACTTCTTTTGCTTGTAAAATTTGAACCATATTTACCTCCTTAATTAAGATTTAAGTAGGTAGGCGTTAAAAATTATCAGATGCCCCCCTTATTAAGGTGGATCCCCCCGCCTATCGGCACCCCCCTTATCAAGGGGGGCAGGGGGGATCGAACCTAAAATCCATTTTTAATTTAATTATAACCAGCTACTTACGTTAACTGAATTGATATCCGCAAACACGCAGCCTACGCCCAAAACCCATCCTAACCCTCCAGCAAACCCCGCACCTCCTCAACCCCAACCCCGAAAACAGAAGCAATACCGACAAGAATCTCCTCATCTTGCGTTTGCTGATAAAGAGCAACAAGACGAGGCAAAGAAAAGGTTTGTACGCTGTAACCATCGTTAAATTCTGCCCAAATTTGTAAGGCTTGCAGGTAATAACTTTTGGCTTGGCTCAATTCCCTCAATGCTTGCGCTACCATTCCCAACTCGTTCAGGGGGTTGGCTTGCCCGTAGCGATCCCCATATTCAATGAGGATCTCAAGAGCTTGCTGGTAGTAGCTTCGGGCTTGCTCCCATTCCCTCAATTCTTGCGCTACTGCTCCCAAATTGTGCAGGGTGCTGGCTTGGGAGTAGCGATCCCCATATTCAATGTAGATCTCAATAGCTTGCTGGTAGTAGCTTCGGGCTTGCTCCCATTCCCTCAATTGTTGCGCTACGATTCCCAAATTGTGCAGGATTCTGGCTTGGGAGTAGCGATCCCCATATTCAATGTAGATCTCAATAGCTTGCTGGTAGTAGCTTTGGGCTTGCTCCCATTCCCTCAATTCTGCCGCTACCATTCCCAAATTGTTCAGGGTTCTGGCTTGCTCATAGCGGGCGCTTTGCGTGCCTCCGGCAGCGCCATATTCAATGAAAATCTTGAGAGCCTGCTGGAAGTAGAGCCGCGCCTGCACCCATTCCCTCAATTCTTGCGCTAAGATTCCCAAATTGTTCAGGGTTCTGGCTTGGGAGAAGCGATCCCCATATTCAATAAAGATCTCAATAGCTTGCTGGTAGTAGCTTCGGGCTTGCTCCCATTCCCTCAATTCTTGCGCTAAATATCCCAACTGGTGCAGGGTTCTGGCTTGGGAGTAGCGATCGCTTTGCGTGCCTCCGGCAGCGCCATATTCAATCTCGATCTCAAGAGCTTGCTGGAAGTAGCTTCGGGCTTGCTCCCATTCCCTCAATTTTTGCGCTACCACTCCCAACTGGTGCAGGGTGTTGACTTGTAAAGATTGCTTAAATTGACTGTAACTTTCACCAATTGGCTTGAGTAATTCGAGGATCTTTTGGCAAATCTCTTTCGCTTGCTGATAATTTTTACTTTGTAAATATTTGTTTACTGTCTCGGCAATTATAGCAATGATTTCTAGTACCACCTGCCCTTGTTTGGCTTCAGGGGGATAGTTTTCAACAGTTTCGAGAACGAACTCTAGGAGCTTTAAATTAGTCTGAGTATCTTGGTTTAAATCCAGATAACTATGCAAGCAATTAATAATAGTCAATACGCTCTCTTGCTGATTGAGGGCGATTTGCAACGCATTAAACAGATTTTCATACTCCCAGCGACAGAACAATATCCCTAACTGCTTCTCTTGCGGATTTTTGGAATTTAGTAAGTTACTATAATTACCTGCCAAGTCTCGGTAATGATTCTTAAAACCCTCCCAAATTGCTGCTTGTGTCTCTGGTGCTAATTCCTTTAACTTCGTCTTCAGGAAGTAGGGGAAAATGGGTTGAATCGTCAGAGAATCTGGCAATTCTTCACTCATCGGCGAAAGCAAACCCCAATGAATCGCTTCTTCAATTGCTGCATCAAATTGGTCAAACTGATAGCCTTGTAAAGGTTCTAATTGCTGTAGTTTTTGGCTATACATAGGAATGAAATCCCTGTGAATAAACCCACTAAAAGGCGCTAAACAGAGTAACAACTTCTGCGCCTCCTCCGACAAATTACTGTGGGAATATTCCACACACTTGATGATATTATTAGTCTTATCCTCATCCCCCACATCAGCTAATTCCGCCAACTGTAACCCTTGCCAAATCTCCTCCGGTGACTGTCGCTTCAGATTCGCTAATACCACTTCCATCGCCAACGGATATCCCGCCAACAACTTCATCAAGCGCTTAAAATCATCATCCTTTTTAATCGCATTTTTCCGACTCTTCGCCTGACGTTCTAAGATTCTCTCCGCTAATTCAGTTCTCGACTCTTGGTCTAATCCTTGTAAGTGATAGATATTCTCCTTAAAAGTCCTGCGTTGCAGCCAAGTTTCCTCACTGCGAGAACCCAAAATCACCTTCGTTTTTCCCCCCACCAAATTCGTGAGAAAATCGGCGATTTCTTCCCTCTCATTCTCCGGTAAAGTATTCTGAATTGCTAACGGTTGTCCCGTCACCGACTCCAGATTATCTAAAATGAGAATATACGCCTCACTGCGGAGTTTTTGTTCTAGTTTCCTTACCCGCGCTTTCAGGTTCATCGCTTGGAAACTCGCCTGTTCAAAGCGATTATAAATTCCCTGACCGATTTCATAGACAATCTGTTCTAACGTCCAAGCTTTTCTATCATAACCAAA
This sequence comes from Microcystis sp. M44BS1, assembly GCF_020244875.1. Taxonomy (NCBI): domain Bacteria; kingdom Bacillati; phylum Cyanobacteriota; class Cyanophyceae; order Chroococcales; family Microcystaceae; genus Microcystis; species Microcystis sp. M44BS1. Next base: position 18,641 of record NZ_JADBVM010000345.1, on the reverse strand, counting down.
ATAGAAAATATGGGTCGCCCAGTTAGTTTTTTGCCACCATTCTCGTAGATAATTGAGTAAAGTAGTTTTTCCTGTCCCTCCCATTCCTTTGAGTAAAAGGATATTATGTTTCAGCAGCGCCTTTTCCAGCTTGAGAATTTCTAAATCTCTTCCCACAAAGCCGTATTCTGGTAAGGGAAAGACATATTGATTGCCGATATGTTCCCAGTATTTTTCCTCCTCTTCTGGAGTAAATGGACGCAAATTGAGATTAATTTTACCGCGACAATAAATCACCGGTAATAACCAATCTTCTAAATCTATTATCGTATTATAATAGGCGCGGCGTTGCTTATTATTGAATAACTCTAACCGTCCCTTTCGCATCGCTTCCGTTAGGTCTTTTCCGTTCAATAATTGCTGATAAATTGGTTTCATCATCAACTTAGCTGCAGAAACCGTCACCGAATATCCCATCGCCACCACTGCTTGCATTCCCGCAGTCATCAAACGACTCCCTAAACTGGTTTCCCGATAGTCTTCTGATTCCTGGGAAATTTGCTTTGCTGACTGACAAGCATTGAGAATACAAATAGGGATATTTTTCCCAGTGAGTAAATTCGCTAATTCCGTCGCTTCTACCGGAGTCGCTTGACCTTTTTCTTCTCCTTCCAGAAACAGAAAAGCTTTTACTCCCTCATATTCTGCTAAATCCTCCAGTCCCCATCCCCTTTGATAGCGCCAAGAGTCCCCGTGAACCTGTCTTTGGTACTGTTCATATTCCATTAATCCGCCATGAACATCGAAATGAATAACATGATAGTATCCTTCTCCCTTCTCATCCAGATGTCTGGTTAGTGATTCATAAGTTCCGGGACGCAATATATCAATTTTTACCGGTATTTCACTACTATTTACCAGTTCTACCAAAGGACGGGAAATCGTGCGATAGTTAACATCAGATTCCTCATTAGGACGCGCAATCACCACCAGAAGATTGATAGTAGGATAAGTGGCCATTTGCACCGGGACAACTGTAGCCCCTCGACGCTGGCGGGAGATGATACAATCTATAGAAAAAGGACGCGGTAAATCAGGATCTTTCAGCGCTTCCCAATGTAAAGCTTGAAATTCTGGCGACTGACTTTCGATGATAATTTGCAGTTGACTTAACTGCTTTCGCAAGTCTCGATATTCCCCATAAGCATTTAAATTACTCTGGAAAACCTGTTTAAATAGGTTTTCGCCATAGTTTTGGACGCTGTTGGCGGCTTTTTGCGCTTTATCCGTGTCTAGGGTGGGAAATACTAACCATTCCTCAAAGTACCATTCTAGGTCTTTTTCTTCTTGGTTAGTAAAGGGGTCAGTAACCGTAATTGGGTAGCTGTTACCGCTATCAAAATTGAGAGTAGCAGTAAAGCCACCATCGTTAATTCCTTCTTCGCGGATGGTGAGGACTAACATAGAGATAAGTTGAGAATTGTTCTATTACAACTCTTCAGCAGTTTAACGGTATTATACTGGAAAAAACCTATTGCTTTGAGCCTATGGATGTTCGAGCGGCAGTTGCCCTAGAAGCGGGAAAACCCCTAACTATTGAAACGGTAAAATTAGCAGCACCGCAAGCGGGGGAAGTGTTAGTAGAAATCAAAGCCACGGGAGTTTGTCACACCGATGCCTATACTCTCTCTGGGGCCGATCCTGAAGGCTTATTTCCCTCAATTTTAGGCCATGAAGGGGCCGGAATCGTGGTAGAAGTGGGAAAAGGTGTCACTAGCCTAAAAGTGGGGGATTCTGTTATTCCCCTATACATTCCCGAATGTCGTCAGTGCGAATACTGTCTCAGCTTTAAAACCAATCTCTGTCAAGCGATTCGTCTTACCCAAGGTCGGGGAGTAATGCCGGATGGAACCAGTCGTTTTTCCCTCGATGGTCAGCCTCTTTATCACTACATGGGAACCTCGACTTTTGCTAACTATACCGTACTGCCGGAGATTTCCCTAGCTAAGATTCGCCAGGATGCTCCCTTTGAAAAAGTCTGTTATATCGGCTGCGGAGTCACTACAGGTATCGGTGCGGTGATTAATACCGCTAAAGTGGAACCGGGGGCAAAAGTGGTGGTTTTTGGTCTGGGAGGTATCGGTTTAAATGTTATTCAAGGAGCCCGTTTGGTGGGGGCCGATATGATTGTCGGGGTCGATATCAATCCCCAGAAACAAGCTTTAGCGACCAAATTCGGGATGACTCATTTTGTTAATCCCCAAGAAATTGAGGGGGATTTAGTGACCTATCTGGTGGATTTAACTAAGGGTGGGGCCGATTATAGTTTTGAGTGTATCGGCAATGTCCAGATTATGCGTCAAGCTTTGGAATGTTGCCATAAAGGTTGGGGTGTTGCCACTATTATCGGTGTAGCTGGGGCCGGCCAAGAAATTAGTACCCGTCCTTTTCAATTAGTCACCGGACGGGTCTGGAAAGGTACGGCTTTTGGTGGGGCAAGGGGTCGTACAGATGTACCAAAAATAGTCGATTGGTACATGGACGGCAAGATTAACATCGATGATTTAATCACCCACGTTCTACCTCTGGCAAGAATTAACGAGGCCTTTGACCTGATGCGCCAAGGGGATTCTATCCGCAGTGTGATTACATTTTGAGCAGGGATAATGTTACATATAGTTAAGAAATACTTGACAAACTCTTAACTGTATGTGTGCGCCAGTTTCCTAGCTCTCTTTAACTTACTATAGAAGCGATCAATCTTTGTGTCCTCTGTGTCTGGAGTGATTCCTTCCACTCCCAGTATTTACACTTATTTTGTTAAGATATATTGCAGATACCCTGAACTTTAGTCAAGAGAGGAGCTAAATCACCTAGTATTGCGTCTTTTTCAGTGTTGCCAAAGGCACGGCGTAGCCGTCCAGTAAACAGTGAAAAGACATCGGGAAAGTGCTATTTAAAACTACTCACTTAGAACTCAAATCTGATAACTGATAACTGATGACTGCCCTAATAACTTTTAAATTTTTAACTTTAAGCAAATGCGTAATAGCGGACTCCTATCAAAAACCAAAGTCAAACTGAAACGGAAAAAAACGCTCACCTCGCCGACGCGGCCAGCGCCGAATAAATTACAGAATAAAATCAAAGATAAAGAGCGTCTAGTCGGTCGTCAGCGTCAGTCATGGCTAATTATGGGCTTAATTAGCCTTGTCCTGCTAGGAGGAGTCGGCTCACGATTGGCCTATTTACAACTGCAGCAAGGACAAATTAACCGAGAAAGGGCAGAAAATAACCGGATTCGCATTCTTCCCAAACCCCCAGTCCGGGGCAACTTATTCGATCGCAATGGCAAAGTTTTGGCCACGGCCCGCCTAACCCATGCGGCCTATATTTGGCCCAAATCCCAGCGTAATCCCGCCCAAAAACTCAATCTTGACCGTTTAGCCAGTATTTTAGGCATTCCCAGAAGCGACCTAGAAAAACGCATTAACGAAGCGGACGAAAACCCCTCCACCCTGATCCGCATCGCTAGGGGTTTAACTCCGGCCCAAATTATCGCCCTAGAGGAATACAAAGACGAATTAACCGGCATTGAAGTGGACGTGGAATCAGTGCGCTACTATCCCAATGGTAAAATCGGGGCGCATATTCTCGGTTATACTGGGGAACTAACCCCAGAGGAATATCAAGCCAAAAGACCCCAGGGCTACCGATTGGGAGATGTCGTCGGTAAAATGGGTGTAGAAGCCGCCTACGAGTCAAAATTGCGGGGAGAATGGGGGGGAATGCAGTTAGAGGTCAACGGATCGGGACAAGTAATCCAAATTCTCGGCCAAAAAATTGCTAAACCGGGGCAAGATGTCACCCTGACACTAGATTTAAAACTTCAAAAAGCCGCCGAGGCCGCTTTAGGAAAACGCAAAGGTGCGATCGTGGCGATCGATCCCCGGGATGGTTCCGTGCGAGCCATGGTCAGTTATCCTAGTTTCGATCCCAATGTTTTCTCGGCCCCAATTACCACCGCCACCTGGAAAAAACTACAAGCGGAGGGCAACCCGTTTGTTAACCGCGCTCTCCAAGGATTTCCCCCCGCTTCCACCTTTAAAGTCGTCACTGCCACTGCTGGCATGGAATCGGGGAAATTTCCCCCCAATACGGTCTTAAATACCTTTGCCGCTCTTTATGTGGGGGGGACAGCTTTTGGAGAATGGAATCACGCCGGTTTTGGTCCGATGGGTTTTGTCCGGGCCATGGCCATGAGTAGTAACACTTTTCACGGTCAAATAGGTCGCGGGGTGGGGGGACCGGCTTTAATTGCCATGGCCCGGCGCTACGGTTTCGGTCAGAAAACTGGTATAGAATTAGCGGAAGAAACTCCGGGGTTAATTGCCGATCGCGATTGGAAACTGCGTAATTTTAAAAACTGGGATTGGTCCGTAGGCGATACGATTAATATGTCGATCGGTCAAGGATTTACCCTCGCGACTCCCCTACAGGTAGCTGTGATGTTTGCTGTCCCCGCTAACGGCGGTTTTTTGGTGAAACCGCACCTTTTACAGGATGCCCGGGATGTTAAGGAATGGCGCAAGTCTTTGAACATGAAACCTAGCACCCTAGACACCCTGAGAAAGTCCCTGAGAGCCGTGGTAGCGGAAGGAACTGGTCGGGCCCTATCCGACCCCGCTTTACCGCCTGTAGCGGGCAAAAGCGGCACAGCAGAAGCACCTCCGGGCAAGTCCCACGCTTGGTTTGGAGCTTTCGCGCCCTTCGATAAGCCCGAAATTGTCGTGGTCGCCTTTGTGGAACATTCCGGCGGTGGTGGTGGTAAAGTGGCCGCACCTATGGTACGTCAGGTAATGGAGGCTTATTTTAATGTCAAACCCAAAGAAGAAAAACCCCGGCTGAAGCCTTAGAGACCTGTGGCGGTAAGCGGCACACAGCGCACGGTAATTCCCGTGGCCTTTGCCATTTTTTCCGCCCAAACTGCTAATATTTCAGCGTTTACCGGTTTGAGAATTTGCCTTCCGTCGCCCGCGCTGAGGGGATTATTACCGCGGGTTTCTAATTGTCTTTGTCTGGCCCGGGGACGGGTCGGGGTGTTAAGTTGAATTTCATCCGGTTGTAGCTGTTGCATCAAATCGATATACTGGTCTTGCTCTTGGGGCGACCAAGAGGCCAGCACCATGGTTTGAATTGCTAGTTTTCCTGACCATTCTTGGCGAAATTGTCTTAATCCCCACCAAAGCTCCTGCCAATCCAGACCGGGGACCGGACGGTTAACCCGTCGCCATTGGGCCTCGGAAACAGCATCGATTTTAGCGGCGACGATATCAGCTTTGCTCAAGTCTTGACGCACTTGGGCATCTCCCAAGAGGGTACTATTGGTTAAGACCGCCACCGGCCGCTCGGTTATTTCCTTGACGGTGGCCAGTATTTCCCCTAAATTGAGGGCGAGGGTGGGTTCCCCGCTACCACTGAGAGTGACTATATCCACGTCCCAGGGGGCAAAGGCACTTAAATCCCTGCTAATTTGTTCGCTGGTGATAAAAATTCTTCGTTGCTCGGTTTTTTGCTCAATTTCTCCTAACTGACAGTAGGCACAGTTAAAGGAACAGGTGGAAACTAAACCAATCGGATCAATGCCCAGAGAGCTGCCGAAACGCCAAGAGGCAACCGGACCATATACGGAGCAGAAATAATCTTGGCGAGCAGTCATCGAACCTACCCAAAAAACACGGAGAGGGAGGGATTCGAACCCTCGGTACGGTCTTACGATTCGTACAACAGATTAGCAATCTGCCGCATTCGACCACTCTGCCACCTCTCCAAGATGACATTATTTTAGTGTAACATAAAAGGCCGATTTTTGGCAAGTAATTTTTGGGCAGTTAATCCCCTAAACGACCATCCTCCATATTGACAATGCGATCGGCGATGTCGAGAATCCGGTTATCGTGGGTGACAAGTAAAATCGTGCAACCTTGTTCTTTGGCCAATTTCTGCATGATTTCCACCACATTGCGCCCGGATTGTTTATCTAAGGCCGCAGTCGGTTCATCGGCGAGGACTAATTTGGGATGACTGACGAGGGCACGAGCGATCGCAACCCGTTGTTTTTGTCCCCCAGACAAATTTTCTGGGTAATAATCGACTCGGTTTCCTAAGCCAACTGTTTCTAAGATCGCTTGTGCTTTGATGTCTAAATCTTCCTGAAGAAATTCTTCATGAAGTTCCAGAGATAAGCGAACATTTTGTTTAGCAGTCAGAAAACTCATTAAATTATGTGCTTGAAAAATATAGCCAAGTTGTTTACGAAGCTGGGTTAATTGGTTTTTGCTTGCTCCATATATTTGTTGTCCCAAAATTTTGAGACTCCCTTCTTGAGCAGAACGTAATCCCCCCATCAGAGTTAGTAGGGTAGTTTTGCCGGAGCCAGAAGGACCTGTTAAGATGACAATTTCTCCTAGATTAATATTAAGATTAATATCAAATAATACCTGTTTACGCAGTTTTCCTTCGCCAAAATAGTGGTTAAGAGAATTGATAGATATAACAGGTTCTAATGAAGTTACAGATTCAATTTGCAGCATTTCCATAGTTGTAACTATCCTCGAAACTAAAAAATATCAGCCGGGTCAGCAGAACGCAGTTTATTCATGGCGATCACCCCAGAAACAGCACACATAGTAATTGTCAATATTAATACCATGACAGCACGACTAACCTTCATCATAATTGGTAATTGAGTAGCACTATAACCAAGTTGATACAGTCCGATCGAAAAGAAAAAACCTGGAATATAACCTAAAATAGCTAATAATAATGAAGCCTGTATTAAGACACCGAGTAAGTAGCCATCACTGTAGCCCATAGCTTTCATAGTAGCATATTCTGGTAGGTGATCTGATACATCAGCATAAAGAATCTGATAAACAATTACAATACCAACAATAAACCCTACCATTACCCCTAATCCAAAAACAAAACCAATTCCTTGATCACTCGAATACTCAATTTCAGTTTGTGCTAATTGAGCAGGAGTAACTACTTTCACATCTTTGGGCAAATTAGCGGCGATTTGTGCTTGTATTTGTTGAAGATCTGCGCCAGATTTCAATTTAATTAATCCCATAGTTATATTATTATTTTTATGCTCAGGAAAGAGATTAAGAAAAGTCGAATCACCGGTAATGACATTTCCATCCGTGACAAAAGAAGCTCCTATATCAAATAAACCAATCACCTCTACATTCTTATCATTAAGCTGTATTTCTAGATTTTTTGACTGATTGAGCAACTGAGGAATTGTCCCGTATTCTGGCCGAGAGCCTTGGTCAAATAACACCCGATTTAAAAGTTTTAATTGTGACTGATTAGACTTAAGTGCTGGTAAAGGAAAAGGGGGGTTAATCGGATCAATTCCCCAAACCAAAATACTACGATTAATCTGGGTTTGAGGATTACGCCATTGAGCAAAACCGATATAAAGAGGAGTGACTGACTTGACTCCTTCATAAGCGAGAGTTTGTTGTAGTCGCTCTCTGGGAAATTCTTTAACTAAGTATAGGGTTTGAAACTGAGAATTAACTAAGACTAGATCCGCTTGTAAAAGCTGATGAGGTTTTGCTACCCCATCAAACAAAGCATCTAACATTCCCAATTGGAAAAACATAAGAATATCAGCAAAGGCAATTCCAGCGATCGCAACGCTAAGACGAATTTTTTCTTTCATTAGCTGAAGTAAGGCTAGGGGAGTTTTACGAAACAGTTTCTTGGGCATATACTGGCTCAATATTAAGGGTTTAAGAATTAGGATTGTCAACTTGTATTTCTACTTGTACTTGCAAATTAGTTAAGCTGGCTACCCGTTGACTATCTTGAGAATTGAGACGAATTTTGACTTCTATGACTCGGCGATCTAGGTTTTCTCCCGGTTGACTACTAAAGACATTTTGCCTATCGACCTGTAAACCAATTTGTGAGACAGTACCCTTTAATTTACCAGAAAAAGCTTGACTAGTAATGATAGCTTGTTGTCCCATTTTTACTTTATCAATATCAGTTTGATACACCTCTGCTACGGTTACCATATTATTAGTTTGTGCTAGTTCTACTAATCCAGAATTCCCAATTTTTTCGCCAACTCGCGTATGAATTTTGAGAATTTGTCCGTTAATAGGACTCTTGATATAAACTTGATTTAAGTTCGTTTGTGCTTGTTGTAAATTAGCCACAGCATTATCAACTTCTGCTTGCGCTATTTGTAGATCAACTGGACGAACTTCAGCCACTTGATTAAGGGTAGCTTTTGCTTGTTGAATTTGCTGTATTCCTGTTGCCTTAGTACGCTCTAAGTTAGCTTGAGCTTCGGCGATCTGTTCTTGATAAGTGGTAATAATACGTTGTAGATCTGCTTGCGCTTCTTTGAGACTTTCTTGCAGGGTTTTTTGATTGAGACACTTACTATCATAATCAGAACTAGATACGACTCCATCTTGATATAACATCTGATAACGTTGACATTCAGTTTTAGCATTTTCTAGTTCTGCTTGTAAACGAGCAATTGTCGCTTTTTGTGTGGCTTTTTCTCCCTGTAACTGTGCTTGTAATTTGGCTATGGTTGCTTTTTGTTCCCTAGTTTGTCCCTCTAAATCAGCTTTAGCCTTTTCTACCGTCGCTTTTTGAGCATTAATCTCTCCAACCTTTGCCCCTGCTTTAACTTGAGCTAGACGCGCTTGAACTACTTTTAACTGTTCTTGATTTTGTTTAACTACTGATTGTAAACGGTTACGAGAATCTAAAATCGCAATTACTTGTCCTGTTACTATTTTATCTCCTTCTTTAACTAATAATTGTTCTATGCGATCGCCATCTAAAGGCAAGGGAGCATCTAGACGGATAACTTCACTTTCCGGTTCTAATCTTCCTAATGCTGCTACTTTGGTAATAGGGGGCGTTGTTGCTTTTGATTCAGAGGGCGATGAATTATTCCATCTGAGGGGGAAAACTTGATAAACTACCCCCACACTGGTGATAGTTGTAGCAGCAATAGCAATGGCTAAAATCCAGCGTAAAGGATGATAATACTTGGATAATGAATCATTTTTCATAGCTATTTCTTCGGTCTTGTCTTTGTTGTGGATAGGTGTTAACCATCAAAAGATATGGTTTTTCACCTAAATAGTTTTACCAAAAGTAGGAGCAAACTGCATCTTCTAGACCCTGTGTAAGTCCTAATATTCTTTAACAGTCGCCATGTGAAGATAGCTAAATCGTTAGCCATAAGCCAGATAGAAGTTTTTCTTCCATCTGGTATCTGGCCAAGTTTTTTTGAGTTCTGTTTAATTCTTGATGGCTACTACAGTATAGTCATCTTTCACCTCTCAATTGATACAGTTCAAGAACAGACAGAAAAAAGAACTAAACAACAATGGAATAGAGGGCAAAACAGAATAACTATTAGCTTTGAATCTTTTTCAACTCATCAGCAACAGCTTCAACTGTAAACTGAATTTGCTCCTCGCTATGGGTACAACTTATAAAAAAGCGTAATCTTGCGGTATTCTCCGAGACAGCCGGATAAATTAATGGCTGAACATTAATTCCACGATGGAAAAGAGCCTCAGAGAGTTGGATACACTGCAACGAGTTACCAATAATCACCGGGATAACTGCTGAATCTTGACTTAGTCCTGTATTAAGTTCATGCTCTTGAGCTAACTTCAGGAATAGTTTGGCTCGTTGGGCTAAACGTTCTACACGCTCAGGTTCTGAATTTAATAATCGAATGGCAGCTAAAGCGGCGGCTGCATTAGGTGGGGAAATACCAACACTATAGACAAAACTGGGAGCAGTATATTTGAGGTATTCAACCAGAGCTTTATTACCGGCAATGTACCCACCACAACTAGCTAAGGATTTACTTAAAGTCCCCATCCACAAATCAACATCGGTGGGGTTAACTCCGAAATATTCCCCAATACCATGTCCTGACTTACCAAGTACACCAATAGAGTGGGCTTCATCAATCATAAGGGCAGTTTTATAACGTTTCCTCAGTTCAATAAACTGAGGTAAGTTAGGAATATCTCCATCCATGCTATAAACCCCCTCAATAACGATTAAAGCTTGTTGATGACTGGCTCTTTTTTCTTGCAGAATTTTTTCTAAAGCTTGCCAATCATTATGGGCAAAAGAGAATAAACTTGCTCCTGAATGGAGGCAACCTTGGATAATGCTATTGTGACTGAGTAAGTCACATACAATTAGGTCATTTTTGTCAAAAAGATGACTAATAGTAGCGACATTGGTAGAGTGACCTCCAACATAGACTAAAGCATCCTCAGCCCCTACTAAGTTAGCTATTTCCTGTTCTAATTCCCGGTGAATGGGTTTTTCTCCAGAAATTAAACGACTAGCTGAAACAGAAGTTCCGTAATGATCAATAGCTTCTTTAGCGACTTGAGAAACCTTGGGATCTCCCGACATCCCAAGATAGTTATAACTTGAATAGTTAATCAGTTCTTGCCCATCAATTTTTGTCGTATTTTTAGCAATTCCCTGATTAATTTTAAAGTAGGGATTTTTAAAACCAATAGCTTCCAGTTGGATGATTTGCTGTTTCATTTTTTTGTATACTGGACGCTCAGTAAAGTTGGAAAAATCAACTAAATCAACTGGAGATGAATTGGCTTTTTCGGTTTTCCGCCGCAATTGTTCGATAAGTTGAAGCTTTTGCTGAGAGGAAAGGTTAGTTAGAGTTTGTTCAATGTTAGTAGTCATCGGCGATCTCCTTAATTAGATAATAGGGAACTTAAAAGAATATCTATTTCTCCATCAGTTAGCTGATTGAGTTGAGTTAATATCTCCTGAGAAATTTGCTCATCATCGTTCTTTTGGGGAACAGGGATAGAGGAAAAGGTTGCCCTTAATTGTTCATCCACAAAGATAGCTACATTAGTAACAGTAACTTCTTCAGCCAACTTAGTGAGGGGAATATCAATTCCTAAATCCACACTTAATTTAGTTCTCATTTCAACAGCCATCAATGAGTCAAACCCCAAAGTTTGCAGTGGCGGATCTAGATTGATTTGCACAGACTCAATTCCAAGAATTTTAGCAACTATACTTTGAAGATATGCTATTAACAGAAGTAAGCGATCTTCATTACTCGAAGCTTTCTTCCACTCGGACACAACCGAATATTTAGATGCTGGTAATCCCGTTAATGGTTGGTTCAAGTTAGGGTTTTGTGGTCGCCAGACTATTTCATATAACCAGTTTTCTGTCTCCTCTTTTTGCACAACTTGCCCCAGTTTTTGAGAACTAATACGCTTAACTGATAATCCTTGAATTTCGGCAAGCAGTACCCCACTGTCATCAAATAAGTCCACATCTGCGGTGATGGTTTGGGAAGGCTCAGAAGAGTCTTGATTTAACTTAACTCTACTCCATAGATGAAGGGGTACAGAACCATAGACTTGATATTGCTTTAAACCCACAGGTAGGTAAGCATCGCCAGAGTCTTCTCTTGATAAAGCCGCCCCTAATACTTGTAAACTAGCATCCAGTAAAACGGGATGTAATTTGTAGTTACAAGCTTCATTAACTAAGGGTTCTGGTAACTGAATCTGTCCGAGAGCCATTCCTTCATACTGCCACAGGTCTGTAATGGCTTGAAAACTTGCTCCGTAGTCCATTCCTCGTTGTTGTAATTGTTGATAATAATCTTCAACATTTACGGATTCAAGAGAATCAATTGATAAGTTTTCTAAGTTGACTGGACTGGGTTGAGTAATATCTGTTACTTTGATAATTTTACCCAAAGTATGAAGTGTCCAAGAATCGCCAACAGGATTAAGACTAAAGATTTCAAAGGTATAAGTCTGGGAATCTTGAGGAGTCAGAATTAACTCGATAGTTTTCACCGGATTTCCATCTAAGAACAAGGGATGTTCAATCCTCACATCTTCTATGCTGATGGAGTCGGATTTAAAAACATTTATCCCGGCGACAAGAGCTATTTCTAAGTAAGCGGTAGCAGGAAAAATAGTGGTTTCTTGAATCCGATAGTGTTGAAGATAATTGGGACAATCTTGACTGATTTGAGATTCAAAGATAATTGGTTTTAGTGGCAAATGTAACCGTTTTCCTATTAAAGGATGAAGATGTCCATTGCCATTGCTAGAGTATAACTCAAATTGCTGAGTACCCTGAGGATTGTTGTGAGAAATATGTCCTTTACCATTGGTTGACTCAACTCTTGTAGTGGAGCAGTCGGACAATATACTGCCATGGCAATACAATTGTCGGCTAAATTGATAAGTTGGCAGACTCAAACGATGATAGGAATAATCTTTTGAAAATCCAGTCCAATTTACAGGTGTTCCTTTAACATATAATTCTGCCAAACTTTGTAACATTTGTTGCCAATCTGATTTTCTAGATCGCAAACTTGGCAACCATACTCCCTTGCCTTCTGGAATACAATGACTTCCCATTCCTATTAAAATGGGTTGGGGACCAATTTCTAGATAAACCTCATAACCGTGGCTCGCTAGTGTATTCATTCCTGCGGCAAACTCTACGGTCTGGCGAATATGATTTACCCAATAAGAAGGCGTAGCTATTTCGGCTGTCGCTATTTTACCAGTGACATTAGAAATTAAGCTAATATTTGGTTTTGAGTAGGTGATTTCTCGGGCAATTTTGGCAAACTCGGCCAATATTGGCTCCATCAAAGGTGAGTGAAAAGCATGAGACACTTGTAAGGTTTTTGTCTTCACCCATTCGGTATCTAAATTAGCGACTACTGCATCAACGGTTTGACTGTCCCCAGAAATAACAATGCTAGATGGCCCATTAATAGCAGCGATAGAAACCTGTTTTTCATAAGAAATAATGGCACGTCTGACAGTTTCTTCGTCGGCAGTAACTGCTACCATTTTACCGTTAGACGGTAATGCTTGCATTAAACGACCTCGATAAGCGATGAGTTTTAACCCATCTTCAAGACTGAACACCCCGGCAATGCAAGCGGCCACATATTCTCCTACACTATGACCCATAACTGCACTAGGTTCAATACCCCAAGATTTCCATAATTGAGCGAGTGCGTATTCTATGGCAAATAAGGCGGGTTGGGTGTAAGCTGTTTCATCTATGGGTGAGTTCTCTCCCTCTTGAGGATAGAGAATAGATAGCAAAGGTTTGTCTAAATAGATACTAAGAATCTCTTGACAGTGTTCAAGGGTTCTACGGAAAGTAGGTTGAGTCTCATAAAGTTCCCGGGCCATATTGATATATTGTGACCCCTGACCTGTAAAAAGAAACGCAATTTTCTGGTGCTTCTGGTGCGATAGTTCACCAGTCAAAATTCCCCCAGCTTCTTTGCCCTCAATAATAGCCTCTAACTGGGATTGTAATTGAGTTAAAGACTCAGTTTGAATAGCTAAACAATGATGAAAATGCGAGCGCCCCACATCAGCACTAAAGCAAAAGTCTTGTAAGTTGATTTGCGGATTTGCTTGAAGATAATTGTGATAACTTGATACTAATTCTCGCAAAGATGACTTAGTTTTAGCGGTAATAGTCAAGATAGCAAGAGATGGTTCATGTTGCTCTTGCTCCAAGGTTTCTGGAACAAATTCTTCTAAAATAACATGAGCATTAGTGCCACCAAAACCAAAAGAAGATACCCCAGCTAATCGCCCTTTTTTACCCTTTTTCCAAGGCTGTAATTGAGTAGGAATAGATAAGGAAGTTCCTTCTAGAGAAATATAAGGATTGAGTTTTTGCAAATGAAGGTGAGGAGGAATTTCACGATTTTGTAAAGCGAGGCAAACTTTAATCAGTGCGGCAATTCCTGCGGCTGCTTCGAGATGACCAATATTAGTTTTTACAGAGCCGATCCAACAGGGCTGATCTAATTGACGCTCCTCCATTAATACTTCTTTGAGAGCATTAAGCTCAATCGGATCCCCTAAAGATGTACCTGTACCATGAGCTTCCACGTAGCTAATATCTTTGGCGCTTACCTGAGCTTTGGCTAAGGCTTTTTTAATAACAGCTTGTTGAGCTTGTTTATTGGGTGCAGTTAGTCCATTACTGTGACCATCTTGATTAACTGCTGAACCGCGAATAATTGCATAAATGCGATCGCCATCTTGAATAGCCTTCTCTAGGCGTTTGAGGATAACCACCCCACAACCTTCGCCCCTGACATAGCCATTAGCACTTTCATCAAAGGTTTTACAGCGACCATCAGCGGCTAACATCCCTGCTTTTGAGAAATTAATAGTTAATTGGGGAGATAGCAGCAAATTTACCCCAGCTGCTAATGCGAGATGACATTCCCCATCTGTTAAGCTCTTACAAGCTTCGTGGACAGCAACTAACGAGGAAGAACAGGCCGTATCTATAGCTAAACTAGGCCCATGGAAATCTAGAAAATAAGATAAACGATTAGCCGCCACACAAAAAGCGTTACCCGTGCCATAGTAAGTGCCTATAGACTCATTATCTTTAGATAACAAGCGAGCATGATCATCACTACTGATGCCAACAAATACACCTGTTTGACTCCCTGCTAAAGTTTCGGGGGCAATACAAGCATTTTCGAGAGCTTCCCAACTAACTTCTAAGAGAAGTCTTTGCTGGGGATCCATTTCCACTGCTTCCCGAGGTGAGATGCCAAAAAATTGAGGATCAAAATCATAAACATTATCTAAAAATCCACCATTTATGGGGTTTAAATTGCCCAGTTCTTGATGATTCCATCTTTGAGAAGATAATTCTGTTATTGCATCCCCTCCTTGGCGTAATAGTTGCCAGAATGCGTCTGGAGATTTAGCTTGAGGAAAACGACAGCCAATACCGATAATAGCGATCGGCTCATTTTGAGGTTGTGATGAGGTTTTTTGAGCGACTGTGGATGAAGTTGTAGCTAGAGCTTCAGAACTTAATCCATTTAGGGCTAAATAGTGAGCAACTGCATGAATGCTAGGATATTCATAAACCAGCATAGGAGATACACTTTTCCCGAGCCATTGCTCAAGCTCTCCCGAAAGACTTACTGCCGCTAAAGAACTCAGTCCATAACTTGCTAAGTCTTGTTGAATATCTATTTTTTCTGGTGCTATTTGCAAGCTCTCTGCAACTTTTTTAATTAGCCACTCTTCAATTGCTTCTTGAGTATCGGACACAATTTGATTCTGACTGACCTCAGAGAATTCTTCAACAACCTGATAACTTTTGACTTGTTTTAGCAGAGAGTTAATATCTGATTTAAGCTGCTTAAATCCATTCTTATGTTCAGGATTTTTACTCCAATCCCCAATCACATTAAGAGTTCCTGCTAGAAAACTAGCTCGGCAAGCTTGACGTTGAATCTTGCCACTAGATGTCTTGGGAATACTTGCTGTTTTCAGCAGTACCACAGCATAAACATCTAGTTGATGTTCTTCGGCAACAGAGCGAATAATTTGCTCAATTACCGCTGGTGAGTCTAATTTACGCAGATAGCTTCGTTCGACTTCTTGAACAACTACTAGCCTTTCTTGACCAGCAATTTCCACTGAAAATACTGCTCCACACCCTTGCCGCAATCCCGGGTGACTTTTTTCGACGGTGGATTCAATATCTTGAGGATAATGATTACGTCCCTGAACAATAATTAAATCCTTGAGTCTTCCTGTGATAAATAACTCACCAGCCAGTAAAAATCCTAAATCTCCTGTCCGCAGAAATGGCCCAACCTGGGTATCAGCTAAATAAGCTTTGAAAGTTTCTGCTGTCTGTTCGGTTCGATTCCAATAACCCTGAGCTACACTATCACTAGATACCCAAATTTCTCCTATTTCCCCATCTCGACATTCAGTTAAAGATTCAGGATTCACAATTACAATTTTTTCTGATAACCAAGCGTGACCACAACCAACTAATAATTGAGCATTCGGGTGTTGAGAGTTAATAGTAACGGCACTATTTTCTAAAAGAGCTAATTTATCAACTGCTTCAATCACAGGAGATTGGCTTTTAATTCCCCCCGATACAAATAGAGTAGTTTCAGCCATCCCATAACAAGGATAAAATGCCTCTCTCTTAAAACCATAATCAGCGAAAGTATTAGCAAATTTTTCTAAGGTAGCTGCTCGAACAGGTTCGGCCCCAGTAAAAGCCACATCCCAACAACTTAAATCCAGATTTTCTCGCTCTTGAGGTTTAATTTTATCAGCACATAATTCGTAAGCAAAATTAGGACCGCCACTACTGGTAGCGTTGTAGCGAGAAATAGCCTGTAACCATCGGAGCGGTTTTTGGATAAATGCTTCTGGGGGCATAATCACACAAGGAAATCCGACGTATACTGGTTGTAATACGTTACCAATTAGTCCCATATCATGGAATAGTGGCAACCATCCTACACCAATAGTTTCGCTTGTATGTCCAAAGGCAGAAGCAATCAGTTTTTCATTATAAAGTAAATTTTTATGACTAACCATAACTCCCTTAGGCATACCTGTGGAACCAGAAGTATATTGTAGGAAAGCTATGTCCTCTAAAGAAAGATTCGGTTTTTGCCAGTTTTCTGCTTGCTTATCCGGGATGTTATTAGTAGCTAGGCAAGGTACTGTTATTAACTCAGGGTCACTCGAAAATTTTTCCTCAATAGTATTTAATAAGGATGTAGTAGTTAAGGCCAGTTTGGCTTGGGCATCTTTAGTTATTGCTTGTAGTCGAGAGAGCTTTTGATTACGTCGGGGAGGATAAACGGGAACGGCAATAACACCCGCGTATAAACAGGCAAAGAAAGCAATGATAAATTCTTCCTCCGATGGATAGAGCAATAAAGCTCTTTCTCCCGGAGACATTTGTAACTGAAGTTGAGCCGCCAAAGCTTTTGCTTTTTGCTCTAATTGCTGATAAGTCAGTCTGGCGGTTTCTGTTTCTCCATTAGCCAAAAAGATATAAGCTGTTTGCTCGGCTTGCTGCAATGCTCTATGGTTCAAGATATCTACAAAAGTAGAAATGTCCTGAAAAATTTCGCCTTTAGATTTTGATTCTACAGATAAACAAAGCATTTTTTCCTCTACAACTGATTTCTGAAGTTCTTTTAACATAAAACTAATTACAGGGCAATCGCACGCACTTCAACATAACCTGACAATTGAGAATGGCAAAAAGTTTTGCTGATACAGGGTTTTGGGTTTTGACCGAATATTTGCTTTAGTATTGCTTACGTCAGGTTTATGACTGTTTCGTTACAAAGCAAAAGTCTGAAACGTTTGCATGGTCAATGGTTGAGGCCAAGCTGTATCTGTCAAGAGGTCTTTTTATGCGATTACCCTATCCCTCCTCTGGGTTCACTTTACCTAAACTCAATAAAGACTGCTTACTGTTTTTTATTTTTACCGCTCCTATTTTTATCTTAGCGGCTTACCCTAAGTAAAAATACTCAGTTAAACAAAATTTAATTATTTAATTGTCAAGTCCAGTAGTAATTTTGTAACCGTTCAGGAGAGGTGTCAAGCCGCCAGTGGCATTGACTCTGTGGAAGGACTCTCTTGGGACAGCAGAGAAGGAGAAGCACTGCCTTTCTTTCCCAGGGGCGCGAATCGCTTCGGTCATAAGGTTCTAAGCACAATTAATGGGACTTAGGCGTTTTCGGTCAGCAAAAAAGGCTCAAACCATTACGGGACAAAGGGTTAACCTCGATTTATGATTTTCCTTGATCTATCTGGGTTTCAGCGATTTTGGGCTTCTCGAAGTAAATCCCAAGCGGGGATTGGAGTTGAGGCTTTTCTCGATTTGTTTTTTGTCTAAGTCCCATTAATTACACATCTGAGCCGTCAGCCGTCAGCTTTTTCAGTGATCAGTAAACAGTGATAATTAGGGTTTGCGGCAAAAAGTTTTTCTTGGGGGCAGGGTGTGGGGTGTAGGGTTTTACCGATTTTCAGGTGGTCAACTACCTAATTTTCAGGGAAAAAGTACCTGAATTTTCCCCCTGATCACTCCCAGTCCAGTACTTTTTGATTGACAAAAAGTCTAAAAGTCTTACCCAACAAGGTTTTTAGATTTATTCAGCCAACCCTAATTACTATAGATGGAAATCGGCTGTCCCTTTGCCTGTATGCTAGAAAGAGGAGCTAATTCGTTATTGAGCGAGCTTTTTCGCAAGGATTGACAGTATGGGTAATATTCACGATCAGTTATTAGAGGAATTAGCCGAAGTGGAGTGGAGTGACTTGATCCCCCATGCTCAAAGGGATGCGCTGATCCTGGTTTCCGATTCCCTCAATTTAATCGAAGTGGCAGAAGCGATCGCCGGTGATCAGGTTGCTCAAGTGCAGAATTGGATCGGGGAAAAACTACTGGAAAAACCGACACAGGAGCAATTAAGCGATTGGAATTCCCATCCCGATAACCTTTTTAATACACTAATCGTGCAACCTTTTGTGTTAATTCAGACCATAGCTTAGATAAAACCAAACCCCCCAATCTGGTGAGATTGAGGGGTAGGAAAGAATAATCCTGGCATCGAGCTATTGTCCCGGTCGGCAACCCGACAAGTATCTTGGCCACGGTGAAGTTTCACAACCGAGTTCGGGATGGAATCGGAGTGGTGCCATCACGTTAAAGACACCAGGAAGGGTAGAACC
>NZ_JADBVM010000344.1:0-7184 GCF_020244875.1 Microcystis sp. M44BS1 | reverse complement strand
TCTGGAGTGAAGAGTTAGGATTATATTTAGGCATATTTGACCGGAAACTGCGTTATTTTACCGTCGATGGTCAACTGGTTCCCACTCCCCAAGAAGCTGAATTACAGCAAAGACAAGCAAAGGAACAGATTCTTTTAGAAAGGGAACAGATTCTTCTAGAAAAGGAACAGGAACGACAGGCAAAAGAACAGGCTCTTTTAGAAAAAGAACAAGAACGACAAGCTAAGGAACAGATTCTTTTAGAAAAGGAACAGATTCTTTCAGAAAAGGAACAGGAACAACAGGCAAAAGAACAGGCTCTTTTAGAAAAAGAACAGGCTCTTTTAGAAAAAGAACAAGAACGACAAGCCAGGGAAAGATTAGCGGCAAAATTACGAGAATTAGGCATCAATCCGCAGACAATTTAGCTGGTTAAAATCTGCAAACGGCCATCAATAACCCCTTGAGTTACAATTATCTTGATTTGACTGGATAGACCCGAATGCAACTCACTCCCGAACAATACAAAGAAAAAATGCAGCGCCGCAAGGCAATCCAAGAGGAACGTTTAGCCGAAAAAATTGCTGAAAAAGGTTTAATTATCGTTAATACTGGCGATGGTAAGGGAAAAACCACGGCAGCCCTCGGTATGGTTTTACGTTCCCTCGGTCATGGTTACAAAGTGGCGGTGGTACAATTCATCAAAGGTGCTTGGGAACCTGCCGAACAAAAGATTTTTAGTGTTTGGGGGGAACAAATCGAGTTTTATGCTATGGGGGAAGGTTTCACCTGGGAAACTCAAGATAGAGAAAGAGATATAGAGAAAGCCCAAGAAGCATGGCAAAAAGCCCTAACTTTTCTCGAAAATCCCCAATATAAATTAATTTTACTCGATGAGATCAATATCGCCCTTAAATTCGGTTATCTGGATGTTCAGGAAGTTATCGCTGGTTTAGCCCGAAAACCCGCTAATTGTCACGTTATTCTCACTGGTAGAGGAGCTTTACCCGAATTAATCGAGATAGCGGATTTAGTCACGGAAATGAAGTTAATTAAACATCCCTTTCGTCAACAGGGAGTGAAAGCGCAACCCGGCATCGAATTTTAACTAACTACTGCTTAAGCGTTGTACCGTCTCTCCCGACAATAATCGATGAGTTTCAGCGAGAAGATGGGGAATTTTATCAGCGTGGGGACTAGCGGCTAAACAGGCAGTTAAATCGAGTCTTTCCACCTCTTTTGCCTGTTGACCGGGGAACCAATGACCCCCATTCCCCAAGAGATTGTATCTGGCCTTGGCAAAGTCAATCATATCGTAGGCGATAGCGAGATTGCGTAACCAGAGGATAGAACGAATATTGATGTGATTGGGGGTATTTTCCCAGCTAGGTAAACCCACAGACCAAGTTTTTACCCAATTATCGCCTAAACAGTTGATCATCTCTCCTTGCAATCTCTCGATAATTGCCGGTAAAATCTCCTCGGATCGATCAAGTAAGGGTAAAGTTTTCAGGTGTTCACCAAAATCTCTGGCTTGCGCAGCACCAATACTCAGGGTATGAACGGCTGGATGACTGAGACAGAATAGGTCATTAAAAACCATCGGACTGAGAGGAGAACAGAGCGCGACGAGCTTAGGGGGAGGATTGTAGAGATGGCCGCCCTTATCGGAGGGACTAATGATAAAAACGCCCATATCGTGCTGTTTTGCCGCTTCTATGGCCGGCCAGTTATTCTGAAAAATATAGTACCAGTGCAGATTGAGGTAATCGTAACAATTTGTTGCAATAGTCTTGACAATTACATCAGTTGGTGCATGGGTGGAGAAACCGATAAAACGAACTTTTCCCTGTTGCTGTAATTTTTTCGCCTCTTGCCAACAACCGCCCTCGGCCATAGTGTCATCGAGAATTTCAGCCGTGTTGATGCCATGGATACCCAACAAATCCACATAATCTAACCGTAAAAATTGCAGGGATTGCTCAAATTTACGGCGAAATTCCCGCACATCTTGACTGGGGGAAACTTTCGTCTGCACGATAATCTTATCCCTCGGTAGTTGCGGCAAAATTTTGCCCAATTGCATCTCGGAAGTGCCGTAACCCCTAGCGGTTTCGATGTGATTAATCCCCACTTCTAGAGATTTATTAATGATTGCCTCTAAATTGCCTTGATTCTCGTCGGGAATTTGCGACATTGGCAAATCCTGCCACTGAAATTGATAGCGCATTCCCCCACAGGAAAACACTGGCATTTGTAGATTAGTGCGACCGAAACGACGATACTGCATATATTCAGTTATCAGTTATCAGTTATCAGTTATCAGTGGGGAGGTGGGTGACCACTTCGTGCGCGTTGCGGGGGGAGAAGGGAGAGGGGAGATGGGGTTTTAGGGTTTTAGGGTTTTGGGGTATTAGTTGAAACTTCCCTATTTCCCCATTCTCCCATTCCCCCATTCCCTATCCCCTGTTCCCCGTTCCCTAAATTTAATCGGGTAAAGTGAGGATTTCGACACCGGTTTCGGTGACGGCGATGGTGTGTTCAAATTGGGCCGAAAGTTTACCATCTTTAGTAATAGCAGTCCAACCGTCTTTTAAGAGAATATGTTGCCAAGTACCCTCATTAATCATGGGTTCAATGGTGAATACCATGCCGGGGCGAATTGTTTTGCCTTTGCCACGAGTGCCGTAGTGGGGAACCTGCGGACCGGTGTGAAAAACATTACTGATACCATGACCGACAAAATCTCTAACCACTGAAAATCCCTCTCCTTCGGCGTATTCTTGGATAGCGGCGCCGATATCGCCGATTTTACCCCCCGGCTGCACCGCATCTATGCCTCTTTGCAGACATTCTCTAGTCACTTCCACTAACTTTTTGGCCAAGGGGGAGGGAGTACCGACAAAGAAAGTCTGGGAGGTATCGCCGTGATAACCTTCTAAAATCGGGGTGACATCAATGTTAATAATATCGCCGTCTTTGAGGATTTGATCGGCGCTGGGGATGCCGTGACAGATAACCTCGTTAATGCTAGTACAGATGGACTTAGGAAAGCCATGGTATCCTAGGGGCGCACTTTTGGCTCCATGGGCGCGAGTCCAACGTTCTGCCTCGTCATTGATTTCTAGGGTACTTACCCCCGGTTTAACCATATCGGCCAGATGGTCTAACAGTTTAGCCGCTAATCGTCCGGCTCGGCGCATTTTTTCAATTTCCCGGGGAGAGAGTAAGGTGATGGTATCGTTGCCCATGAATTATCCGACTGTTGAGAAAGATTCTTGTTACATTTCTTATCCTAGCAAAATCGGGCAGCGTTATGGTTTAGGGGGTTGGGTTATGGGAGTGGGGAGTGGGGAGTGGGGAGTGGGGTGTAGGGTGTAGGGAAATGGGGAAATGGGGAAATGGGGAGAATAAATAAAAATAATCTCCTGACTACTGATAACTGATAACTGATAACTGATAACTGATAACTGATAACTGATAACTGATAACTGATAACTGATAACTGTCTCCCGTCTCCTGACAAGAGAAATTAACCGAATCTACCGGCTACATAATCGCGAGTTTGTTGATTAACTGCATCGGTGAAAATTTTCTGGGTGGTGTCAAATTCTACCAAACGACCGACGCGGGTTTCGTCGGCATTAAAAAAGGCCGTGCGATCGGATACTCTAGAGGCCTGTTGCATATTATGGGTGACAATGACGATCGTGTATTGTTCCTTCAATTCATGGATTAATTCCTCCACTTTGAGGGTAGAAAGGGGGTCTAAAGCGGAACAAGGTTCATCCATTAATAATACTTTTGGTTTTACTGCCAAAGCGCGAGCAATACACAATCTTTGTTGTTGTCCTCCCGACAATCCTAAAGCGGATTTATTCAACAGATCTTTAACTTCATTCCAAAGAGCAGCTCCTTTTAAAGCTGATTCCACAATTGCATCTAATTCACTGCGACTGGCGGAACGATAAATTCTAATACCGTAGGCAATATTATCGTAAATACTAGCGGGAAAAGGATTAGGACGCTGAAACACCATACCCACCTGTCGCCGTAAGGTGTGAAGGTTAACTTTGGGGGCGTAGATATCTTGACCAAAAAACCTAACTTTGCCCTTAACTGTCACTTGTCCCTCTAATTCCCCGATGCGATTGAGGGCTTTTAAGAGAGTGGATTTACCACAACCAGAGGGGCCGATCATGGCGGTTACTTGCCTTTGCGGGATTTGTAAAGAAACCCCTTCCAGGGCTTTTTTACTACCGTAGAAAAAGCTAAGATTTTCGACTTCGATCGCCGAGTTAGCTAGAGAAGTAGGGGTGTTCATGGCAGAGGAATCGATCATCATAAAAATGCTTAATTTGAGCGTTTACGAGTAACAAAACGGGAAAGAAGGCTAGTAATTAAAACTAAGATAATCAGGACTAAAGAAGCTGTCCAAGCTAGGGAATTTTGTTCAGGAAAGGGGGAACTAGCGTAGTTATAAATCAACACCGTTAAAGCTGGTGTGGGCGACCAAAGACTTTCTTGCCAAAATTGACTAAATAAAGCCGTAAACATTAAGGGGGCAGTTTCTCCGGCGGCCCGGGCCACTGCTAATAATATCCCGGTCATAATCGGTGCGATCGCTGCTGGCAGGACAATGCGAAATACCGTATCGAAACGGGAACCCCCCAAAGCGGAGGAACCGAGACGGTAGGACATGGGTATTAGTTTTAGTGCCTCTTCCGTGGTTAAAGCGACGATGGGCAACATAATCACCCCCAAAGCAAAGGCCCCCGCTACGGCGGAAAATTGTTTGGTAGTTAACACCAAAACCCCGAAGGAAAACACCCCGACGATAACGGAAGGGGTACTACTCAACACCACGATCGCAAAGCGCAGAATACCGCCAATTTTGGAACCCCGAGCGAATTCCGAGAGAAAAACCCCGGTGAGAATCCCCAGAGGTATGCTGCCGAGGGATGCTAAACCGACCATGGTTAAAGTCCCCACGATCGCATTGGCAAAACCGTTGGGAACACTAGGATCGGAGCCAACTGGGGCGGGTAAAGAGGTGAAAACTTGCCAATTGAATCCGGGTAAACCTTCTTTGACAATTTGAAAGAGGATAGCGAATAAAGGCAGAATAGCGATGGCACTAAGAGCGATCGCTAAACCCGTGAGACCGTTGGTAAAAAAATGTCGCCACGGTGACAGGGGTTGCTGTAAATCTTCTTCGGGAAAAGCTCCTTGAGTCATAAAATTAACGATTGCGGTTGATAAACTGTACTAATAAAGCCGCTACACTATTGACGGCTAAGGTAATAACAAAGAGAATCAAAGCTAGATACATCAAAGCTCCGATGTGGACTTTTTCAAAAGCTTCTGGGAAAGTATTAGCTAGTACAGCAGGAATAGTATAACCGGGGGCCAAGAGGGAGGGACTAATAATCGAGGAGTTACCGATTACCATGGCCACCGCCATAGTTTCCCCTAAAGCGCGCCCTAAACCGAGGATAATCGCCCCGATAATGCCAGAACTGGCCGCCGGCAACAAGACGCGCCAGATGGTTTCCCAACGAGTGGCACCTAGGGCCATGGAGGCGCTGCGTAATTCCGAGGGGACGGTAAGCAAGACATCGCGACTAATAGCGGAAATGGTCGGCACAATCATGATGGCCAGGATCACACCGGCGATCAACATACTTGGTCCCAAAGGTTGGGTACTAAATAAAGGGAACCAAGCAAGATTTTGAAATAACCATTCTTGCAGGGGTTTAAGCACGGGAATTAGCACGAAAATCCCCCATAAACCGATAATTACGCTAGGAATCGAGGCAATTAATTCCACCAGAAAACCGATGGGATAACGGATACTGGCCGGCAAATAATTCTCGCTAGTGGTTAAAGCAACGGCAACACTAAGGGGAATGGCTAATAAAAGAGCTAGAATCGAGGAAACAACGGAACCGAAAATAAAGGGTAAACCACCAAATTTGAGGACGTTAACATCCCAAGTGGTTCCCCAGAGAAATCCCAGACCGAATTTATTGATCGCCGGTCGCGCATCCTGAAAAACAATCCAGGCCATCCAGAGCAGAAAAATTAAACCAGAGGCGGCACAAATCCAGACTAAGATTGTAAAAATGCGATCAAATAAACCGGCAGTGCCGGGGTTTTCGTTAAGATTGGCTGCTGAAAGATCAAAAGACTCAACGGGTTCAGAAAAATTAGCCATAAGGTAGAGCGCGATTACCAGTTAAGTAAGTGGTTCTAATTAAATAGAAGATAAATCCCCCCTAAATCCCCCCTTGATAAGCTATCCATTAGTCACATCTTTCTTAACATAAAATTTGACAAAAAGAGAAAAGTGTGCCAGATGGCTCAAGGGGGTTCTATGGGGGAACCAATTTGATGAGATAGTTTCCAAGTCTGGCTGATATCATGTTACCTTCCCAGTCCCAACCAAATGGTTTTAACACCGGGTTCACCGTCGCCTTTTCTACCTAAAAAACCCCCAAGAGAAGCAATCATTCTGACCGCTTCCGGCCAAGGAGGGCGGCTTTTCAGGTGGCGGACCCTGTTTATGAATAGTGGCACACAAAGATTGCCATTCATGTTCTTCCAAAAAACTTTCACAACTCTCCTCTCCGTGTAAGCGTGCTTGATAGGTTAACCAGAGTAATCTCCAGGCTACAATTGAAGCTGCTAGATTTCCTGAAGCTTGTGGCACACTTGTACTAGGTTGGCTGGCCAAGTTTTCTACGATACTGATTAACCTTTTCTTTCTTCTGGTGTCCCCTAGGTCTGCATACTGTAATTCTTGGGCTGCCCATTTCTCCATTTTTTTGCTTACCTCTACCTTGATTCCTTCTTTCAAAACTATACCTATCAATCGTTTCCCTTTTTTTTAAGTTTCTTCTCTTTTTGTTAAGAAAGATCTGACTAATGGATAGCTTGATAAGGCGGGTGCCGATAGGCGGGGGGATACTCCCTTAATCCCCCCTTGATAAGGGGAGTGCCTGATAATTTTTAACGCCTACCTACTTATTAACTTAAGTTAAAGGTATTGTAAAGTTTCAATGTAGGTAGTGATTCGGTAGTAGTGGTAAGCCATCTTGCTTATCTGGACTGAGTCGTGTAGAATATTTACTAATAAAAATAATTGCTTGATAAATGTTGGGGATTTGGTTTTTATGATTGCTATTTTTATCAATATCTTCTCT
>NZ_JADBVM010000343.1:0-4121 GCF_020244875.1 Microcystis sp. M44BS1 | reverse complement strand
CGCAGGTTCCACTAATTCCTCGACAAATCTTCCCCAGCGAGTGGTTAAACTATCCACCGCACGACTGGTATTTGCCACTGTTTTCTCTAGCTGTGCTAAACGGCGATCGGCTTCGGCCTTGGCTTCGGCCGCCCGGCGATCATATTCGGCCGCTTGGCGATCATATTCGGCCTTGGCTTCGGCCGCCCGGCGATCGGCTTCAGCCTTGGCTTCGGCCGCCCGGCGATCATATTCGGCCGCCCGGCGATCGGCTTCGGCCTTGGCTTCGGCCGCCCGGCGATCGTATTCTTGGCGTGATTGTTCAAACTTTTCGTTAGTTTTCTCGAAAAGTTTATAGATATCTTCGATGGTAATCGGTTGAGACATAGTTATTTACTTTAATCCCCCTTATTTTACTTATTACTATAATTGTACTACCAAATTACCAGTCATTTTTTGGACAGGTGTTAATTCACTGAAACATTCATCTTCGCTCTCCTGTACGCTTAGGCGGGAGCCCGCAGGGAGCGGCGTAGCGGTGCGCCCCTTCAACCGAATCGCCCGAACTCCTATTTTTCCAAGCCTCTCAGGGTAATGCCTTCAGCCAATTCTTAAAAAAGTATTAAGAAAACGGGAAGGGGTCAAAAAAAATAAGGAATTTTCGGATATCACCTTTTCCGTAAACTCCCCTATAATTGAAGACTGTTTATCTTTATTCCTTTCTGTGAGGAGTTTAAACCTATGACATTATCAACACTTATCAAAAAATCGATCAGTGGTCGGGTCGCCCTTATCGGTCTATCTTTACTCGCTCCTGTATCTGGTGCGAGCGCCGCTACTTTTGGCTTTTCTTTCTCGAATGTGCATGGCCCGGTTAGTGGTACAGTTTCTGGGACAATAGAGTTGCCGGACGCGGCACTAACCACGGATGGGATATACGCGGCTACCGCTCTTTCCGTCACCTCCGCTCCTGCCGCTTTAGGATACACGCTACCGGTTATTGGTACATTCCCATCACTGGGTCCTAATGCTTTTAATGTTGTGGGTGGTAATATCATTCTGTCCGGTACTCAATTCGCTCGTGGTCAATTGTTCGTAACGGGTTCTCCAAATGCATTTGGATTAAATTCTCCTCTCGGAACTCTATTCGGTACAAACGGGGTTGCTGATGCTTCAAGTGGAGTTTTAGACTCAAATAATTCAACACTGACATTTACTCGCGCTACTTCCGTTCCCGAACCGGGTACTATCTTAGGTTTAGTAACAGTGGGTGCTTTAGGGGCATTATCTGGTAAGCGCAAAGGCTAAAAGGATTTTAAACTTACAGACGATTAACCCAACTAGGGAGATGAAATCATGATCACTCCCTAGTACCTGACTGAAAAACAAACATGAAACATTTTCCGCTTATTTCCCCTCGAAACGTTTTAGCTTCCGTAGCGATCGCTTTATCCCTTGGTTTGGGTTTAACCGCCCCTCTACAAGCGCAGTTAAGCGGTAGAGTGAACTTTGAACAGGGCAGTGATATGGCCGCCCTCAACGGGACGATTACAGGGCGTGAATACCGAGATTTCGTCTTAAGAGCGAGGAAAGGTCAAACCCTGATGGTTTCTCTCGCCGATGATGAGACAGGCAACCCCGAAGACAAGCATAGTGTATTTTTTAATATCCTGCCGCCGGGTAGTAATAATGTAGCGATTTATAACAGTTCTGCCCAAGGACCCAACGCCATGGCTAAAATTAAACTCCCCAAAGATGGCGACTATACCATTCGTGTCTATCTCATGGGAGAAGCGAAAGACGGCAATCATACCGTTCCTTTCACCTTCTCGGTAACGATTAGGTAGTTATCGAAAAATCCTGAACGCATCCTAGAGATTATCGCCCCTCTTACTCTGTAAGAAAATCAATCATGTTCGAGTCTATAAAATTCAGCGCCATCGCCACCGGAATCGCCCTCGTCGCTACTTTACCAGTTTATGCCGCGAATACTGCTACCATGTTGTCGGCCTGCAAATCTCGCGCCGCTAATGCTTATAAAACCTCGCCGGGTAATATCGTTGTCAAATACGAAGGACAACGCACCGACGGCACTCACGCAGTGAATGGCACTTACGAGACGGATAAAATGGTCAATACCTTCCAATGTTCCTTTAACCGCAACGGCAACCAGATCGTCAAATTTATCAAAAACCTACCCTATTCCAAAGTGGACGAAGGCGCTATGTAATAACACGCTCACTTAGTCTTCATTGGAGGAGATCAAAAAAGCATGAAACCCGTTTATGTCTTGTTGATAGCTATTACCACGGGTGTTATCGGTGCGGGTATCGGATTGTTTCTAGGAGGGAAATTCTTGGGAACCCTCGGATTCCAGGTGGTGTAACCTACGGTGTTTGTGTCGCCACGGAAACGGGAAAACAAGCGGGTTTACTAACCCAATCGGAAACCGATCAACTCTTAAAACAAATTAAAGCAAGAGCGGGTTCAGATTTTAATTTGAAACCAGAACAAATCGAAGAATTCGCCAAAATCAACTGTCAAGACACCCTAGAAAAAGCGAAATCGGCCCGTTCGGAAAAAAACTAGACGGACGTTATAGTACAATTGTCAACAAATCTAGCGATCGCTGTAAAACATCTAATTAACTTGGGAAAAAACTTAAATCATGCGTAAACTCTTTTCCGCTTTTTTACTGGCCACCTTAATCACCACCCCAGTCATCTTACCTTCTCCCGCCTTAAGCGAAATCCGTAAAGAACGGGTGCAATTCAAAGCCGGAACCGAAGGAACCACTATTCAAGGCAAAATCAAGGGAGAACAAGTCGTTCAATACCTAATTCGCGCCAATGCTGGACAAAATATGTCGGTTAGCCTCTTGAGTGATAACGGGGGTGCTTCTTTCAATATTTTCGCACCGGGAAAAGTCCCGGGCAAAGACGCGGCGATGGTTATCGGGAACAATGTCGGTAATGCTCACGAGGGAATCCTACCGGCGAACGGCGATTACACGATCCAAGTGGGTTTGACTCGCAACTCGGCGCGGAATAATGAAGTGGCTAATTATCGCCTAAAAATCTTTATTTCCAATAATTACAACCAAAGCGATGCCAAAGTACCGGGGACAAATTACCATGCTACGGGTAATGTTACCTGTTCGATGGGCGATGGAAAACCGGCGGGATCTTGTCCCTTTGGTGTCACTCGTCGGGGGAACGGTAGCGCGGATGTCACTGTTACCAAACCCGATGGTCGCAAGCGTATCATTTTCTTTGAAAAGGGAAAAGCGATCGGTGCAGATACCAGTCAGGCAGCTCCTGGAGCGTTTAGCGCCTCGAAACAAGACGATATCTATATTATTCGCATCGGCAAGGAACGCTACGAGATTTTTGAAGCGATCATTTTTGGGGGTTAGGTGCTGCTTTTCGTAAGCGCCAAGGATAAAATCCCCATTGAGGATAGTTTTCAGTGCATCTTAGCCTTTAGGAGGGTTTTTACCCATCCTTTTGTTATTTTTGGGGATAGGGGTTTAATTTTGTTCAAATACAGGTCAGGCTTGACCTGTATTTGAATTGAAAATGTATGATTCCACCTGTAAATTTATCGCCCTTGAATATTCCAGAGACTTAGCCAGGTGGTGATTCGGTAGTAGTGATGGCGGCTTAATCCTTTGCTTTGCTGTGCATTGTAGTCAGGGATAAAATACCAAAGGGTTCCCCAACGTGATTCTCCATTTTTTTAGAGAAAGATAGACTCTCTCTCACCAACCGAGAAATCCTTTGTCGAAAGGTATTATTTAATCTTTCAATAGGATTGGTTTGACCAGTTTCTTTTCCGACTGGTCGATGACGTTTACTAGGAATTACTGTCTTATAGGACTCCCAAAAGTCTGTGTAAGCAACCGCACATTGTCGGTAAACACCGGGTAAACTGGCCCCAAAGTTTTTTGGCTGATTGACGACTCCTATCTCCGCGCATAGCAACCAATAATTTCCCTTGTCTTTCTATCAATTGCAAGCCAAATATAGACCTTTATCGTCTTAGAAAAAACCAAAGACCACATCTCATCACATTCTATAACCAATTTACCTTTTGGTTTGTCCGAAACCTTTATTTGACGGGGGACAGCCGCCAGTTTATTG
>NZ_JADBVM010000342.1:0-36714 GCF_020244875.1 Microcystis sp. M44BS1 | reverse complement strand
GAACCCTTATATAGAAAGGCATTTAGCGATTTTTGTCAATTGTTTTTGCTCTAGAGCGAACTAATCAATTAAGTCTCTTGCCAGATAAGGATTTAGTCGATTTATGCCCCCCTATCGAACCATACCAAGTAACGAAGAACCGACTTTTTCAGCAAACCCTAAATAAGCTAAGACGTATTTAAACCGCTTATTCTTAGATTAGCCGAATCTCCCCCCCCTTGCCCCTCCAACCCCCCCGATGTCGGGGGGGCAGGGGGGGTTTGCCTTTTGCCTCGTCTCAACAAGCAATTTAAATTACGAACAGCTTAGTTGCGTCATTAGGATACTTCAATCGCGGTAAAATCGACACGCTGATATAAATCTGTCAGGGATATTTGAAAATCTAGAGAAAACAAAGTTAAAATCGCTTCTTGATCGTGATAATCCCGAAATGCCCAATGATCGCCTCTTTTATGAAATTGTTCTATATAATAACCATATTGATCGATTAAAATATATTCTTCAAAACTATCAAGAGAGCGATAAAATTTAAACTTATCACCCCGATTATAATCTTGAGTAGATTTTGATAAAACCTCGATAATAACCTGTGGATTGGTAATCGTATCGGTGCGTCCTCTTTCGAGAATTGGTTCTCCCTTAACGATCATAATATCGGGATAGGTGTACATATTATAGGCGGGTATTGCCAAGCGTAGATCGTTGATAAATATATCATAGGCTTGATTCTGGATAGTTAAGGGAAATTTTCTACAGAAATTCAAGGCAATGCGATTATGGTTAGGAGTTCCCCCGGTCATAATAATAATTTCTCCATCTCGATACTCGTGTCTGTCGGTGGCAGTTTCCTCTAGTTGAAAGTATTCTGCGACTGTGTAGCGTTTCTCAGTGGTTGCGACCATATTGCCCCCTTGAAAGCAAAGCTCTGTCTTTATGATAACCTGTTTTCTGAAAAGGTAAGTAGCTGGTTATAATTAAATTAAAAATGGATTTTAGGTTCGATCCCCCCTGCCCCTCTTGATAAGGGGGGTGTCTGATAATTTTTAACGCCTACCTACTTACAATTATCGGTTTTAATCAGGTGCTGACTGCTGTATAAATATCGAGAGACCTGGTTAACCAAGTCTCTTCAAAGTGGGTGGGATTATTGTTGCTAATTTGCTAGTCTGGTTGGGATAATTTGAGGATAGCGCCGGTGACTTTCATGCTTTCTTGATAAAGCACATCTTGGCCCCAACGCTGTAACTGTTTACCTAGCAAAGTTTCTGTTTTTTGGTCTTCCAGATGGGACACTTGTTCAATGCGGCAAGATTGGGCCCCTCCCGAAGCTTCCATCCGCATACAGCCGGTAGTTCCCGAACAAATTACCGTACAACAATCGGCGTGAAGATTAGTAGAACTGAGTTTAATACTAATCAGATCCCCTTGTATCTCACCCCAATCGGCCACGGGAATACCGGCTAATTCCGCCTCAATTAAACGCTGGTCCTGACCGAGGAAGCTAATCCGATGAATAGCGTAATCTCCCGACTGGTGAGTATATCCCACCGGTCGCCATTGTAACCGGCTGGCCATCCAACCGAGGAACATAAAAGCTTGGCAAGGATTGCCCTTTTCGTAATCAATAGTGATGCGATCGACTTCCAGAATAGCATCCCGGCGCTCCGGTGGATCAAAAGCCTCGGCGGTTAGTTCTTGCCAAGGAGCGAGACGACTCCAGTTTAGGTCAGCTAATGGTACATCTGTTGCTAGTAAATCCTCCACCTGCAGCAGTTCCGTTTCCGGTTCCCGAAAAGTGCTGGAATCGACGATAATCGTATCACATTGACTGGCCAGACGTTTAAATAGTCCATATTCGCCATCGGGACTGGCTTTCCACCAGAGAAATTTGGGCAAACTGGGAATAGTTAACTCGGAAATAATGCCGCCAATTCGTTCCAAAGCTTCCGCTGTACCGCTTAAAGTAACGTATTCACAGCAAACTAAAGTGTTCTGACTACGTTTGTTAACGGGACAATAGGCAGAAACAGAGGCTTTTACCCCTTCATCGGCCTCGGCGGTGGGACAGAGGGTAATAATGCGACAGGGATTGGAAGCAGCGATCGCATCTGCGACCCCAATCGCATCCAAATCGGCGGCGTATTGACGATGATTAGCCCCGTCCTCGGCGTTTTTTTCCGCTTCCCAGGCCCCCCTTAACTGGGCGACAAATTCATCGCTAGAAAGCCCAGTTACTTCTAGTCCTAGCTCTTTCTGGGCGACTTTGATGGCGGCGTGGGTCCGCGGACCGGCAATACCATCAATCGGGCCGGTGTAATAGCCGAGAAGGGTTAACAATTCCTGTACCGCATCGGGTTCATAGACAATAAAGCTAAAGGTGGTGGCCCGGGTGGCGGCCATCCCATCCTCATTATTATTATAGGATTGCCAGATATCGCGCAGTTCCTGCTCGATCACATCGATGGAAACATCTTTTGGTGCTTGCAGAGAGACAATGGGGGGGCTTTGGGTAGTCATGTCAGTTATCAGTTATCAGTTATCAGTTATCAGTTACCAGTTATCAGTTACCAGTTACCAGTTAAGTAGGGAGGCACAATTATTTGTAGGATGGGTTAGCGGTAGCGTAACCCATGCGGGCGTTGGGTTTCATGCTTCAACCCAACCTACGTTCATCTTATATTTAATTTCACCCACCCACTTATCAGTTATCAGTGATTCAGTTACCAGTTATCAGATGTGAGTTATCAGTTATCAGATGTGAGTTTTTAGTTTACTGTTTACTGCTCACTGATTACTGTTCACTGTTTTAAAGTCGTCGCCAACGACGGCCATCGCGGTTAAGGAGAAATTCCGCTTCTGTGGGTTCCCAGGTACCCGCTTCGTATTGGGGTACGGAGGCGGGATCGGCGGGAGCGTCCCAAGCGGCGAGAGCGGGAGTAACGATGCGCCATGCTTCTTCTACCTCATCAGAACGGGTAAATAGGGTTTGATCTCCTAGCATAGCGTCTAAAAGTAGCCGATTATAGGCATCAGCGCTGGCAACACCGAAGGAGGAACCATAACTAAAGTCCATTTCTACCGTGCGCGTGCGTAATTCCGACCCCGGCATTTTTGCCTCAAAACGGAGGGCAATACCTTCGTTAGGCTGAATCCGCAGGCTCAGTACATTTGCATTAGTTTGTTGGGCCGCCGATTGGAAGATTAATAACGGCACATGGCGGAATTGGATGGCAATCTCGGAAACTTTTTTGGGCAGACGTTTACCGGTACGCAGATAGAAGGGGACACCTTGCCAACGCCAGTTATCGACGATTAATTTCATGGCCACATAGGTGGGGGTGGTCGATTCGGGATTAACCCCCGGTTCTTGCCGATAGCCCGGAATGGGTTTTCCTTTCATCCAACCGGCTTTATACTGGCCGCGGATGGCGGATTTTTCCAGGTTATTAATATCGGCCAGGTGAGTCGCTTGTAGGACTTTGACTTTTTCGCCGCGGATACTATCGGCGTTAATAGCGTTGGGTGCTTCCATCGCCGTCAAGCAGAATAACTGCATCAGGTGATTTTGCACCATATCCCGCAAAGCCCCCGATTTTTCGTAATATCCGGCCCGATCCTCCACTCCCACGGTTTCGGCCACGGTAATCTGGACGTGATCGATAAATTGACGATTCCAGAGGGGTTCAAAGATGGCGTTAGCAAATCGGAACACCAATAAGTTTTGGACGGTTTCCTTGCCTAAATAGTGGTCAATGCGATAAACTTGGTTCTCCTGACAAACCTCTTGTACGACTCGATTGAGAACTTGGGCAGAACTGAGGTCTTTGCCAAAGGGTTTTTCGATCACTAACCGGTGTTTAATTGGGTCTTTCAGCATTCCGGCTGCCCCGAGGTTTTTAAGACCGGGGGGAAAGAAATTAGGAGAAACCGCTAGATAAAAGACTCGATTGCCGCGAGTTCCCCGGATTCCGTCTAATTCTTCTAGAAAGACTTTCATTTTGGCGTAACTTTCTGGGTCGTCCATGTTGCCGGGGAAATAGTACAACCCTTGGGCGAAGTCTTGCCAATATTCCTCACTACCAATCCCGTCGGAAAATTCTTCGATGCCTTGGCGCATCTGTTGGCGAAAATAATCATGACTCCACTCTCGGCGCGCTGTACCGACGATGGTTAATTCGGCCGGCAGTCGTCTTTCCCGTTTCAGTTGATAGAGAGCAGGAACCAGTTTTCTTTGGGTTAAGTCTCCTGATGCCCCAAAAATGACTAAAATTAAGGGTTCTGGGGTTCTTTCTTGTCGCAATCCCACTCGGAGAGGATTTTCGAGCAGCTTTACCATAGGATTTTGTCTAGCCGAGGTGCATTATTTCCCAGTCTAGCGGGAATACTCGACGGCATACCTAAAGTAAAAATTAACAAGTGGGTGGGTGGAATTAAATATAAGATGAACGTAGGTTGGGTTGAAGCATGAAACCCAACGCCCGCTCATGTTACGCTACCGCTAACCCATCCTACAAATAATTGTGCCTCCCTACTTAACCACAATCAGTAATCAGTGATCAGTAATCAGTAATCAGTAATCAGTGATCATATTAAATCTGGCTATTAAAGACTGATTATTTATTCCCCCTTTTGCATGAGTGCCTAGGCCTTTTTGAAGTCAAAAAGTTCTGGATCCGGGAGTGGTCGGGGGGAAAATTGGGGGACTTTTTCCATGAAAATTAGGTAATTGACCACCCAAAAATGGGTGAAACCCCACAACCTACTCCTAGGAAAAACTTTTTGCCGCAAACCCTACTTATTTTTTGGCGGTTTTAACACAATCGAGGGTACGGACGATCGCAGCAGCCGCATAGTTACGACGGGCGGGATCATTTGGTACAAAAGCACTACCCTGTTCGTTCAAGGGAGAGGCCACACCGCAAAATCCCGACATCTGGGTAATTAAATCGGCGGCCCAATGACCGGAAGTATCGGAAAAATTGACGGGGGTTTTAGTTTGGGCTAAATTGGGGGCTTGTTTTTGCTGAGTTTTCAGGTAGGTGGCGGCCTGTTTGAGAATCGCCATCAATTCGGCCCTGGTGATGGGGTCGGTGGGACGGAATTCGCCGTTAGCTTTGCCGGCAACAATACCATTGGCCCGGGCCCATTGGATTTTTTTGGCACTCCAACGCGTCGCGTCCACATCGTTAAAACTGCCGCTGCCGGGGGGAATCTCTTCTAGGTTAATTTTGGTGACAGTTCCCATCCCTTCAATAATCATTGAGACGAATTGTTCCCTGGTGACGGGATTTTCGGGGCGGAAGGTGTTATCTTCTTTAAAACCGGCCACTACACCAATAGCGATCGCTTTTTCAATCTCAGTTTTATAGATATCGCCGCTAATATCCTGAAAACTGGCCCCGGAAGTGGGGGGGGGAGTGGTTTCGTTGATGGGAGGTCTGCCGGCGGCTGCGAGAACTTCCGCTTCTTTGCCGCTAAAGTAGAAGTGGCCTAAACTTTTGCCTTGGAAAGTACGACGGCTAAATCTCCAACCCGGTTCGAGGATAATTTTCATAAATCCTGTTTGCATTCCTCGGGTTCTTCCCACCACTAATTCCGGTCTGCGGGCATCCCGGGGAGTTCCCACTAAGTATAATTCGCCATTGCGTTCCACAATACGCAGGATGTAATCTAGCCCAAAATCCCGGCCATCCAGACGGATAGAATAACCATTACTATCGGTGGCGCGGCGACAAATGCCGGTAAAGTCAAAGTTGAGGAGTAGAGGGTCGATCATGACGGGATTTGAGCCGCTTTCGCTCCAACACTTCTGTTTTCCCTGGATTTGTTCCAAGACTAGCAGGTCAAATTTATTACCTCCGTAGGGACGAGCGATCGCTACTACCTGGGTCTGCTCGATGTCCTGTTCGTCAAAGTTGGCCGCTGGTGTGGCAGTTATGCCCAAGGTCATTAGGGCGGTTAGGGCGATCGATAATCTGGCTTTCATGATCTTTATCTATAAGACGATTTTTGCAGTAAAAATAATAGACGTGCTAATCCCAATATTCTAAGACTGAATAATTGCGGTTGTTGTTCCGGACTGCGCCAGATTGTTGTCTGTCTGCACAAGTTTTCTCTCAATCTTCAATTTCCGAACCTATTGATCCGAGCAATATTCTGCTTGAACTGGTGGATTGATCAATATTAATTCGGTTAGCTGTTGAAGCTAGGGAGATTTTGGCGGATTGTTGAAAATTTTAGCCAGCCATTCGAGTCTTAGGCTAAGATGGGGAGAGAGGCTTTTAATTGGCCGCAGCCCTTGACTTCCTCACAGGATTTAAGCCCAATAATTGCCTAAAAAATGGCAATTAATCGATTGAGGGCTATCAGTGCCGCGGTGAATTATCATAGTTCAATAGCTCTGGTGAGCCGTTGCCCTTTCTTTGGTGTGTGTGAGGTAAACAATTATGAGTAACTCCCCTGGCGATCCTTCTCCTCGTCCTAATCTTTTTCTGAGTATCGGTCGATTTTTACGCCGGCCTTCTACTTTAATTGTCGGGGGAATTACTCTCCTAGGAATTACCTCCCTTGGCTATTTTACGACTCGTTATTTAGTTTATGAACGTCTCACCCCAATTTTAGATAATATCTTCAGTGAAATGCTGCACAGACCCGTCAGGGTAGGTAAGATAGAAGGTTTTTATTTTAATCGCATTCGTATCGGTAAATCGCAAATTCCAGCTACGGCCAATTCTGCTGATAGTTTATCTATTGATGCGATCGAATTGGGATTAAATCCGCTGCCCTTACTTTTAGGTCTGCCGCTGCCGGTTGATGTCAAGTTAATTAATCCCAGTATTTATCTCGATCAGGATAAAAATGGTCAATGGCTCGATAATTTAGAAAAAATAGCTAGTAACTTTGATCGGGAGGCACCCATCAGGTTAAATCTGGGTTTTCAGGTGGAGAAGGGAGATATTACTATCCAACCCTATGCCCTGAAAAAACCGATAGAAATTAAGGCTGATGGTCAAGGAAGATTTATTGATAATCAAAGGCAGCCTCTCACCTACGATTTTAGCGCAGAAATCCTCAAAAGTCAAGTAAAAATTCAAGGAGAAACGGCGTTAAAAACGGGTGAAAGCCTAACTAATCTTCAGATCGACCGTTTAAACTTAAGTGAACTATTAACTTTAATTCCTAATCGCAATTTTCAATTAAATCAAGGACAAGTAAATGCTAATATTGCTCTCAATATTCCCAGTTGGGCAAAGCTAAATCAAAGTCAAGGTAATGGCAATTTTCAGGTGACGGAAGTAGCGGGAAAATTCCACCCTTTCCCCTATCCAATTAAGCTAACAACTAAGTTAAATTTACAGGGAGATAAAGTATTAGTTGAACAGGCGAACGCAAGTATTGGCAAGATTAAAACTGAGGTGAGAGGAGAAGTAAATTGGCAAACTGGTTATCATCTCAATGTCGCTCTAGAATCAGTGGATTTACAACAACTTTTAAGAATTATTTATCTGCAATCACCTCTAGATTTACGGGGAGAAGCACGCTCTACTTTTCAAGTGACGGGAAAACTAGATCAACCTCTAATTAAAGGAACCGTTAGCAACAGCAAACCGATTATTTTTGAGCAAATTCCTATTCAATCAATAACCAGTAATTTTCAAACAAATCTCAATCGTCTTAATTTAGATAAAATTCAAATTAAACCCGTCGCAGGTGGAGAAATTAAAGGAGAAGGAAAATTGCAGTTAAATATTCTGCAATCCCTGCAAAAAAATCAACCTCTTGACGGGACAAAAATGCCGATTGATTTGAATTTACAAGCGCATTTTCCCACGAGAAAAATTTTATCTCAACTGGCAACAATTCCCGCCAAAATTAATATAAACGATCTGCAAGCTAATATTAAAGCTAGGGGTAGTTTAGGACTGCCACAATTATTAATTAATTGGCAAATACCCAGGGTTAATCAGTCAGGATTAATCAATGTTGCCGGGGAGGGTAAAGTATTTTTAGGGGGCAACAAAATAAATTTAACCGATACGGTCATTAAAACAAATGGCGGCAAACTACAGGTTAATGGTAATGGTGATTTTACTAGCAAATTAGTCCGGGGAAAAATCACGGGTAATAACTTTTTATTGACTCCTTTTGTGCCTCTTGTTTGTCAATATTTAGATAGCATTTGCCCCTACCTAGAAACCTTAGAACCCTTAAATTTAGAGACAGCTAATATTCAAGTTAGTGGCAAAATTGACCAACTTAATATTAATACTTTAAACGGAGTTGCTAACTTAAAAATTAGCAATAAACAAGGCACAATTTCAGTCAATAGTCAAGTATTGCGAGGAAATCTTCAGGCTAACGCTTTCTTAGCGGGATTGCCGATTAATTCCCTATTGCCTAACTTACCAACCCAGGTTAAATTACTGCGATCGCAAATTAATTTACAAGGTTATTTAGGGGAATTAATAAATAATAAAAATAATATTTTCAGCAGTTGGCAAGGTCAAGGTAATATGCAGTTATTAGTAGATAATAATCCTTTAATTGCCACAGCCAAACTGAATCAAGGTTTCCTGACAGGAACAGTTAATACCAGTGGGATTAGTCTTAATCCTCTAGTGGAAAATTTAACAGTTCCCGTCAGTTTAGGCAGGGCAAAAATCAGCTTTGCTGGCAGGATAAATTCTCTGATTAGCGGTACTTTAACGGATTTACAAACTTGGCGCGGAGAGGGAGATATACAGTTATTTGTCAATAATCAATCCCTAAGAACGACAACCCAACTGGAACAAGGTATTTTAAGCGGTATAGTTAATACGGCTGGCATTAACTTAAATCCGTTTTTACCCAATATAAATATTCCTGTTAGTCTAGGGAAAACCCAAGTCAATTTCACCAGTGCAATCAATAATTTACTAGCGGGAAAAATCCCTAATTTGTCCACCGTCAATGCTAGGGTAAATACTCGGTTGTTAGTGGATAATAATCCGATTAATACTGATATTCAGTTAAACAACGGTATTTTTAATATTCTCGGTAGCTTAGAGAATTTTCAGACTAATATTCCCATACCGTTGCATATTTCCCAAACCAGGTTTCAAGCAGCAGGAAATGCCCAAACTATTTTCGATTCCCTGCAAGAAAAACGACTCAACTTAAGCAGTATCAAAGCAGTTTTTAACTCTCGTATTAATCTAGCTAAAGGAGAAATTAAAGCTAAGGCACAACTGAATAATAATTTCTGGCAAAGTGATATTATTGCCGCTAATCTCGATCCCGCTGCCGTACTAAGACAATTACCAGCAATAAAATCAATCTCGATTCCAAAATTAGATTTTAGTGCCAATTTAGCGGGAAACATTAAAGAAATTTGGCAGGGAGTAACACCGATTCAGGTTAATAATCTTTCGGCACAGTGGGGAGAAAATAGCTTTGATGTGCGAGGAAATATTCTTTTAGCTAATCTTATCAGTCAACCCGATATCGCTGAGGTTAACTTAAATCTACAGGCAAAAACCGACCTTGCTACTGTACCGCTAACTCAGATTATATCGCTTTTACCGATCGATCCTCGTTTGAAACCCAGAGAATCGACACTGACAGGGATAGGAGAATTTCAAGGACAAATCACGGGGAAAAATCTCTTAACTGCTTGGCAAAAAGTGG
Source organism: Microcystis sp. M44BS1 (assembly GCF_020244875.1). Lineage (NCBI taxonomy): Bacteria > Bacillati > Cyanobacteriota > Cyanophyceae > Chroococcales > Microcystaceae > Microcystis > Microcystis sp. M44BS1. Next base: position 27,048 of record NZ_JADBVM010000342.1, on the reverse strand, counting down.
GAAATATACAAATCAAAGGGGATATCAATATAGCTAACTTTAGCATTAATGAGCGACTCTTTGAACCTATCTTAAAAGGAACAATTCAAGCGGGAATAGGTCAAAATATTAGTTTAAATCTGCGTGGAAATCAGGACATTATTGACATAACTTTCGATCCTTGTCAACAAAATAATTGTCTGCTGCCCTATCTTCCCTTAGGGATAAATATTCGCCAAGCTTTTGGAAATAAGACTCCTTTTCTAGCAACAGCTATACGAAGCGGAGAAAATTTAAATGTTCAGATTGCCAATTTTCCCCTAGAAATCCTGAAAATATCTCCTACGGCAGCCTACAATGTTCCGGGGATTATTGCTGGACAAGTGAATGCTAATCTAGACATCAATTTATTTAACTTACAGGGTGAGGGACAACTAGAGATTAATCAACCTAGTTTAGGTAACTTAATTGGGGAAAAATTAACGGCAAATTTGGTTTATCGGGATTCCATAGTTCAACTGCAAGAAGGTAGTTTACAAGCGGGTGCAAGTCAATATAATCTGCAAGGTTTATTTAATTGGCAAACCCAAGCAATAGAAGCTAAACTCAGGGTAGATCAAGGTTATATTCAAGATTTATTATCAGTTGCTAGTATCTATGATTTAACCAGTTTAATCAACTTTTTCTCCTCAGAGAATGACCCAGCTATTCAACTTAGTCCTCTAGGAGTAGGTAATCCCGAAGCTTCCCTAGCACAACAGGTAAATTTGCGGGCAAAAATTGAAGAAATAATCCAGCAATTAGCAGGGGAAAGAGGGGTAGTCGGGATACCTTCCGAACTAGATTTGCGCGGCCGTTATCAAGCAAATATAGCCTTAACCGGGACTTTAAAAAATCCAGATCTTAGCGTACAATTTCAGGGCAATCGATGGGAATGGCGACCCCAAAGACCGACAGTAAATATTGTTAATCCTCTGGGAATTGTCACCACCGATACCCAATTAATTCCGATTGATGAAGTAACAATTAATCTTAACTTAAATCGTCAGTTGCTCAGGATAGAACCGATTAGATTAAAGTCACGAGATTCTTCCGTATTTTTAGCGGGTGATTTTTCCCTAAACAAAGTAGAGGGAACTTTTGCCGTGGAAAATCTTTCTCTGGATCTCTTGAGAAATTTTGTGCAGTTTCCCTTGGATGTATCCGGTAGTCTAAAAACTCAAGGACAAATTACAGGAACTTTATTAAATCCTCGTATTCAGGGTAATTTTGCCTTTATTGACGGTGCAATTAATGCCCAAAATATTAATCAGGATATAATTGGTTTATTTACCTATAGTCAGTATCGTTTTGATTTGCGGACAACCTCCTCCGAATCAATCCAAATCTATGCCAGCATTCCCTATCCTCCCTTACCGGGTAATGATCAATTAAAAATCCAAGCAAAATTGGGAACCGATGCAATCAAATTAATTGAAGCTATCAGTCAAAACGCCATCGAATGGGTTAACGGTGAGGGAGAGGTAGTTCTTTCAGCGACGGGAAGATTAGATATAAAAGAGGGTTTAAAAATCAAAGATTTAGAAGCAAATGGTATAGTTACTCTCAATAATGCCGCTATCCGCATTGTTGCTTTTCCAGAGATTTTAACCGTAAATGGACGCATTGGTTTAACCCCTGAAAGCTTAACAGTAGAGGAATTACAAGGCTCGATCGCTGACAGACAAATTTCTGTGGTGGGAGTTTTACCTTTCTTTCAAGCCATCAAAAATAATCCTAATCCCTTAACAGTTAATATTCAAGAGGGAGATATAGCAATTAATGGCCTTTATCGGGGATTAATTGCTGGGAATGCCATGGTAACGGGAACAATTCAGCAACCAATTATCGGGGGGAATGTGCGTCTTTCTAGGGGTAAAGTTTTTCTTCCTCGCACCCCAGAAATTAATCAAGAAACGGATAAACCGGTGAGTCGCTGGCTGCAGCCTCTCAACATTCCTCAGACGACAAATATTACTCCAGTTTTAAATAATTTCCAAGTGTCTTTAGCGGGATTATCCATCGAACAAGAACCTTTGTATCAATTTGATTTTAGTGGTGCTTTAACCTTGAACGGTCCGCTCACTCCACTAGAGAAATTACAAACCAATGGAGTGATTAATCTCGATCGAGGACGGGTTAGCTACATCGATACTCGTTTTCTTCTTAACCGACGCAATCAAAATGTTATTGTTTTCGATTCTAGTCGCGGGTTGGGACTTTTTAATCCCTTTGTTGATATTCAACTGCGAACAATTCTCAGCGAATTTTCTCAATCTCGTGATTTTGCTGTCTCCCGTCCAGGGGGAGATTTTCCTAGTAATGAAATTCCCGATGATAGCCTAAATCGCATTCAAAGGATTGATGTCACCCTCAGCGTTGAAGGGGAATTAAACCGCTTGCTACCAAATTTAGGCCGTAATATTAATGAAGTGTGCCAAATTCGTCCCGATAGTCCACCTTTTCCCCTAGAGGAAAACTATACAAATGCAGAATTACAAAAAGCTGCTAATTGTTTACAAGCAGTGGCTTTTGCTAGAGGTGAAGATGAGGGATTGCTTAATACTCCCCTAGTTAAATTAACCAGCACTCCCCCCCGCAGCCAAGGGGAAATCGTTCGACTTTTGGGGGAACAATTGCTGTCGGTTTTTAATGGTTTACAGGGGAAAAATACGGAACAATTAATTCAATTTGGAGTGGTTCAGTTGGCAATTCCCCTCTTAGCCCAGGGAGTCGTGTATGATGTGGAAAATGCGGTTAGTAATGCGATCAGAGCAACGGATTTTAATATTCTTCCCAATTTGGAAACCGTCTATCGAGTTAATTCCCAGTCTTTTATCCGCTTCTCCTACGATTACAATTTGAATGAGTTTACCGTCCGCTATCAAACCCAATTTTAAAGTAAGATTGAGAGATATAGCATAATTCAGAAGTTAGGAGACAAGGGAAAATTAGGTTATACTTCATCTTACTTGATATTCTATGATTATTCGCGAGGCTAAGGAAACAGATTTACCAACAATTATCGAGATTTATAATGCTGCTGTTCCCACTCGCAAGGCAACCGCAGATTTAAAGCCTATTTCCCTCGAAAGTCGGCGAGAATGGTTTGAAAAGCACGATCCTGAACAGTATCCCATCTGGGTAATAGCGATCGAAGGTCGGGTGGTGGGTTGGCTGAGTTTACAGATGTTTTATGGTCGTGTCGCTTACCAAAAAACGGCAGAGGTTAGTTTATATATTGCCCCCGATTATCAAGGTCGTGGAATCGGTAAATTATTAGTAGAATATGCCCTGAATCGCTGTCCCAAATTGGGTATATCTAATCTTATCTGTATTATCTTTGCCCACAATCAAGCCAGTATTCGTCTCTTTGAAAAATTCGGCTTTCAACGATGGGGTTATTTACCTCAAATTGCCGATCTAGACAATTTTCTGGCTGATGTGGTCATTTTAGGCAAAAAAGTCGCTTAAATAGGCAATTTCTCCATAGCTAGACTAAATTCTAGACTTAATTGAATATAAGCATTTTCTGGTTCGCCTAGAGATAGTTTCTGGGGGAGAGAAAAGAGATAGTCCTCATACCAAATCTCGGAACTTCCCGCACATTTTTCGTCTCTAAATAACCATTGTTGAAACACTTGTTCTCTACCATCCTGAGGGGCAACAATCTGATAAACTTTTAGAGATTTTTTAGCAATTCTCTGGCTGCCCTTGCTGGTTAATTGATAACCTAACAAGTTCAAACAATTACGAATAATCGTCAGAGGACGGGAAGTATTAGAGAGGTTAATCTTGGTGATAGTTTTAATCTCGTTGCGGTTTTTAATGGCGATTTCGGCCATTTTTTGTAAGTCGGCATCATGATTAGTTAATTCTCTTTCAGGATTAGCTAATAATACGGGAATTCCTAACACTTCTAACGTCCCGATAATCACTCCTAATTGACTACCATTAAAATCAGGAATAAATAAACTTCCCTGACCTGATTCTATCAGTTTACGCGCAATTAAAGCATCTCGATCGCACAAAAATTGTCGCCCAATTGTCAAAAAGTAATGTAGGCGTAGTTCTTGATACCATCCCTGATCATCTTTAATCACTAATTGCGGTGTGACGGGGATTCCATAGCGTTTGTATAGGTCATATTTCCTGAGAATTCTCCTTTCTTTCACTGACTTAATTAACTGTTTTTTAAGCAGACGATATTCTGATTCCGTGATCTCGTCTGCGCTGGCAATTTCCTCGCATTCAGAACGATAATTATGTTCCCTAATTTCCTCAATTGCTTCCGTTAACTGATTATTGATTTCTAGTTCTTCTTCCTGATTCCGTTCTTTAATTCTATGACCTTCTGCTTGTAAAATTCCTAGAATTGACTGACGATAATTAAGCATATAAGCATTTACTCGCACAGCCATTTTAGCCCAACAGAGGAGAGATTCCGCTTGAAAACTTGTATCTAAATCCTCCAGAGATTCTAAATCTGATTGGTGTAGTAAGCGAATATTAACCTCCGTTAATCGGTGTCCAGAGGTGAGAAGTTTGGGAATAGAAGTGGAACCATTGCCCACCTGATTAAATCCGTAGGCTGCTGACCAAATATAACGAGGAATATTCTCCCTAATTCTCCCTAAAAATTGAGCGATAGAAGTGGGAGTCTGAATCCCCTGTGCTAAACACCAAACCGAGGTAAAGTGTTGCTGAATATCAATACTAATTCCCGTTTCGATCGCAGGACTAGCTAGAACTATATCATAGTTAAGCAACAACTGATTTAAATTGCCAATCGCTTCATAGGCATCGTGACTAGAATCTTGCAATGACTCTGAGTCTATCCGCAGAATTTTCTTCTGGGGAAATTGCTTTCTTAGATAAGATTCTAGGGTAATTGTCCCCCATTTACTGGTTAACTTTTGTGCTGACAGACAAACAAAAGGTTTTCCTCCCTCTTTAATGTGTTTGACTAAATCCTTAACTAGCTGTTGGGGAGTATTATCAGAGTAGTTATAAACTGGCCAAGCTTCTTGATAACTAGGTTTCCACTCGTTACTAATCAAGAAAGTTTCTAGTTCAATCGCCGCTAGAGAAGTTAAATAATCTAGGGAAATATCACTTAAATCAGCATCGGCAACTAGGACTTTACCCCCACTGCTGACCACAGTTTGCAGCAGGGACTTTAGGGATTTTAAAATTGCCACACGATTAGTCTTACAAGTATCCCCATTTAACCCATGCCATAGAACCTGTTCGATCTCATCGATAATAATCATAGCTCCTTGCCAATCTTCCGCTTGAAATTTAGCTTGTGATTGGGGATGGAGAGAGTCAATACATAAACCATAACCGTAAATTTGTGCCGCAGGATTATCCCTAATTTTGCTGATATAGTTTAAACCAAAGCGTTGACATAACTCCTCCACCAGTTTCACCCGATGACCGATAACTAAAACTTTTTGTTGATTGGCAATAGCCTGTTTAACTATCTTGGCTAAAAACTCAGTTTTCCCCGTACCTTTAGCCGATTTAATCGCCATTAACTGCGCTGATGTAGGGATGGCAATATCTGGCAAGTAACGGCTATTTAACTCTAGATGAGGTGGGAGAGTTAAACTATTTAAACTCGCTGCCTTCCAAATTTCCCAAGAGGTAGCTTTTTGATAGACTTGTTGGAAGTAATCTTCCCCTCGATTGATTAGTAAATCATCCACCCCTTTACCATCAGCAGCATCCCAAGTAACCACCTTTACCTCACAGTTAGCCTGACTGAATAGATAACCCATTCTCTGTAAAGCTAAATTAACCGCTTGTTGGTTCTTTGGTTTAGTTTCTTGATCAAAAACTAGATAAATCTTTCGTCCAGAATTAGCTAATTTTTCTAGCTGCGGAATTAGATGAGATTTGCCGATTCTCCTACCTAGTTCGTCCTTGGGAGTACGATAACCATTGTGAATCCCCGGTAAGGCAATTGTCACATAACCTGCTGTTAGTAATGCTCCCGCTTTTTTCGCTCCTTCCGTAAGACAAATAGGTATCTCTGGATGTTTGATTACCCAAGACCAAAAACCGAGATCCTCTTGCTTATTATCCACTTCTTCAGTTAAAATATTAATACTGATACGCTGGGCTATCCTTTGCCAAATTTTCAGGGGAACCCGCAAAGCAAAGACTCCCGTAGGGGTTTGGGGGGGATGTTCGTACTTAATCGGTTTAGCCTTATCGAAGCTTAAACGGGGAAAATCGGGCTTAAAACAGCCCCAAAGGTCATAATTACCCGTTAGTAAGTCAATTCCTGAACACCACCAACCGCCTTGACTGGTATGTTCATAACGCTTGAGAATACTATCCCTAACCCTGCCATCATTGCGTCGCGGTAATTCTTGGGAGTAGAGTAGGTATTCACTGGGAGATAACCCCGCTAAACTGGTGACATTGAGATGGATTAACTCCGCGTCCACCCCGCTACCACGCCATTCTTCTAAATATTTCATCCTTGTCCTCTACTGGCTAGACGCTATATATAGCGTTTTTGTCCTATTATTCTAGCGGTAAGCCACTAAATAGCGAAAAGAGAAATTTTACTCTCTCAGAGGTTCTCGGAGGAAATTTGACTTTTAATCCACTCTTGTCTTAGATTATCGAAAAGTTAAGAACAAATAAAGTCTGACCACAACCTCCTCAGCAGTCAAGCAGAATCGGAGCAAAAGTATTTGGTCAATCTGTTTTTGCTATCAAAGAAAAAGCTTTTTGTCAAGCATACAAAAGAACTACCTTGAGAGAGAATCGAGAATTTTTTCCAGAAAATGTCAGCCAAAACACTGTTTTTAGGGAACAAAATAATCCTGGCTATACCATATATAGAGTGATAGGATTATTTAACACGCTAGATGTTGTGTTTTCCCAGAAAATCTGATAGAATACCCTAGTACAAATAGATTAATTTGTCAAGTTTTTTAACGCCGCAATTTCCCAATTATGCAATCGAAGCCCTTGACTACTACCGTCTCCATTCACAAAAATAACGAAGTAATACCCTTTCGTTCTACCCCTTTAGCTAATATGGGCAGCCATGGAATTAGAGTGATTCGGCGCGATGGTTCCACCACAAGCTTAAATATCGGCAAAATTCGTGACGTGGTAGAGTGGGCTTGTGAAGGCAAAAAAGTCAATTCAATCGCCTTAGAAGCGGGTTTAACCACGCGCCTGCGGGATGGGATTACCACCAGGGAAATACAGGATAATTTAATTAATTGCGCCCTAGAAATGTGTAGTCCAGAGGAACCGGATTGGCGCTATGTGGCGGGAAGATTGCATATTTGGAGTCTGTGGAAAGATACCTTAGTAGTCCGGGGTTATCAGTACGGAAATTACGAGAAAACTGTCAAAACTCAAGTTAAAAATCGGCTGTACGACGAAAGGATTCTCATCTATTCCGAAGCAGAATTAAAAGAAGCTGGTTCTTGGATTAATCCCGATTGGGACATCGATTATGATTACGCCGGGGCATTGTTAATCACTAGCCGTTATTTACTCAAAAATGAGTTACCCCAAGAGGCATTATTAACCTGTTCCTTACTGCTTGCCACTGTGGAAGAACCAGCTAATAGACTCCCCTGGGCGAAGAAATTTTATCAAGGGATTGCTCAAAGAAAAATCTCTCTTGCCACCCCAATTTTAGCCAATTTACGCACTCCCAAAGGTTCCCTAACCAGTTGTTTTATCCTCTCCATTGACGACAGTTTAGAAAGCATTTTCAGCGAGATTACTAATGCTGCCCGCATCTCAAAAAATGGTGGCGGTGTCGGGGTAAATGTAAGTAGAATTCGCTCCACTGGTAGCTGGGTAATGGGGAAAGCTAATGCTTCCGGAGGGATTATTCCTTGGATTAAATTACTCAACGATACAGCTATTGCAGTAAATCAGGGAGGAAGACGCGCCGGGGCAGTAACTGTCGGTGTTGACATCTGGCATTTAGATGTGCCAGAATTTCTGGAAATGCAGACAGAAAACGGTGATCAAAGACGCAAAGCTTATGATGTTTTTCCCCAATTAGTTATCACCGATGAATTTATGCGTCGGGTGATAACTAAAGCCGAGTGGACATTAGTAGATCCCTACGAAGTTCGCAGAAAATTAGGTATAGAATTAGCGGAACTATGGGGGGAAGAATTTGAAGAGGCTTATCGTTTAGTAGAAGCTAATTTAGATCAAGAGATTCTCCTCTATAAAAAAATTAATGCCCGGGACTTATTTAAAAGTATTATGCGTTCCCAAGTAGAAACAGGAATGCCCTACATTGCTTTCAAAGATACCATCAATCGCGCTAATCCTAATAAACACGATGGCTATATCCCCGGTGTAAATTTATGCGTTGCGGGAGAAACAAAAATTCTCACTGACCGAGGACAAATAGCAATCGCTGATTTGGTGGGGGAATATGTTAATGTCTGGAATGGATTGGAGTGGTCAGAAGTATTAGTTAAAAAGACTGGAGAAAACCAGCCTTTATTAAAGGTCAATTTCTCTAACGGAGAGGCCTTAGAATGTACTTACTACCATAAGTTTTACGTTCAGAAAAACTACAAGGGAACCGTGGAAATTGTGGAGGCAAAAGACCTCAAACAAGGAGATAAATTAATTAAATATCAGCTGCCTCTCATCCAGTCAGAAAATGACCTTGACTTTCCCTACGCCTACACCGCAGGATTCTTTTCTGGAGATGGGAGTTACGGAAACAATGGAATGCCAGAAGTTGACCTATACGGAGTTAAAAAAGAGTTACTTCCCTTATTGGCTATTCGTAACAAATATCGGGGAAATGGCTCTATTGAAAAAGGTACTTTTTGGAGAAAAGAAACCGATACCCTAGGGGTATATCATGACAGTAAACAAGATCGGATCGTCTGTAAACTCCCGTTAGATATTCCCAGTAAATTTACAGTTCCTCTCAATGGTTACACAATTAAATCTCGTTTAGAATGGTTAGCTGGTTTACTTGATGCCGATGGAACAGTTGCCCGCAATGGTTCTAACGAGTCTCTCCAGATTGCTGCTGTTAACCGGCAATTTTTGCTCGATATTCGCCTAATGTTACAGACTTTAGGAGTTGATTCCAAAGTTACTTTTATGGATGACGGCGGCTATAAATTGATGCCAAATGGAAAGGGAAATTATCAAGAATATCTCTGTCAACCAAAATATCGTTTACTGATTAATTCTGTCGGACTATTTCAACTTGGTCAATTGGGACTTAAAACCCATCGCTTACAATGGACTTTAAAAGAACCCCAACGTTCGGCCACTCAGTTTATCCGCATTGAATCGGTAGAGTTAACCTGTCGTCGAGATGACACCTACTGTTTTACAGAACCCAAGCGTCATCTGGGAATGTTTAACGGCATTCTAACAGGACAATGCACCGAATCTTTTAGCAATGTCACCCCCGATAAAACTGCCCATTGCTGTAATTTAGTTAGCCTTAATTTAGCCAATATCGACAGGGAAGAAATCGAGTCTAATTGTCAAATCGCTGTCAGGATTCTCGACAATACCATCGATATCACTAATCCTCCCTTTGATAATGCTAAAAACCACAACGATAAATATCGCACTATTGGGGTAGGGGCGATGGGATTGGCTGACTGGTTAGCTAAACGGAAATTATCCTACAATAACCTGTCAGAAATTAGTAATTTATTTGAAGAAATTGGCTATTGGTGTACCTATTCCTCGATGGAATTAGCCAAAGAACGCGGTGCTTATCAAGCTTTCTTGGGTAGTGAATGGAGTCAAGGTAAATTAATCGGAGCAAAACCAGTGGCATGGTTTTTAAATAATGCGGTGCAACCGCAAAGATGGCAACAATTAGCCGAAGATATTCAACGATTTGGCATCCGTAATTCCCATATTACCGCCATTGCTCCTAATACTTCCTCTAGTTTGGTACAGGGATGTACCGCTAGTGTTTTGCCGGTTTATAGTCGCTTTTTCTACGATAAATGGGCAAAGGGAACCGTTCCCATCGCACCACCTTTTATTGAAGAAGCTTTCTGGTTTTATTCAGAGAACAAAAATCTCGAACAGCAGCAAGTGGTGAAAGCGATCGCTACTATGCAAGAATGGATCGATACGGGGATTTCTATGGAGTTATTATTCAACCTCAATGAAGGGGTTTATTTCCCCGCAGAACCCAACCGTTGTCTCACTGCTAAAGATATCTTTGATACTCTAATCATGGCGTGGGAATTGGGGTGTAAAGCGATTTATTATATCCGTACCGTACAAAAGGACAATTTTCGAGAGTCTGACGATAGTTGTTCTAGTTGCGCTAATTAAGGTTAACTTGGGTGGGCAATGCCCACCTTAATTTTTTTACATCAAAGATTAGGACTGATAAAATGAGTTTTATTGATCACCTAATCACAGCTATGGATAAGACTTTATACGAACAGGATTACTATCTCTGGATAGAGAAAACTATTCATTTATTAGAAAATAATCAGTTTTCTGAGTTGGATTTAGATAATCTCATCGAGGAGATTAAAAGTATGGGTATCAAGGAAAAACATACCTTAACAAGTTTATTGACTAGAATAATCCAACATTTGCTGCAACTCGCTTATTGGCAATCGGAAAGCCAATATAATGCTAATCACTGGAAAGGAGAAATTACTATTTTTAGAATTGATTTATGGGAAGTTCTTGATGATAATCCAAGTTTAAAGTCCTATCTAGAGAATAGTTTTGATAAATGTTATCAGTCAGCCCTTCGTATCCTAGCTAGAAAAATGGGAGTAAAAATCAATACTTTGCCTAGGGAAAAAATTCTCACTCTTGCCCAAGCTTTGGATGATGATTGGTTTCCTGAATATGAGGATAATAATAACTGATGATTTGGTTGGATTATAGTTAATTAAGGTGAGGGACTATGGAAACGAACTTATACGAACAGGATTACTATCTTTGGTTAGAGAAAACCATATCTTTACTAGAAAATCGCCAGTTTTCTGAGTTGGATTTAGAAAATTTAATTGAAGAAATCAAAGATATGTCCAGAAGAGAACGTCAGAAGTTAGAGAGTTTACTAACTAAACTCTTGGAACATTTACTTAAATTAACTTATTGGCAATCTAAGCGCGATTACAATAAAAACAAGTGGCGACGGGAGATTTTAAATTTTCGCATTCAAATAAAAAGAATTATTAGCAACAAAAAGGATGGAACTTATAATACAAACTTAGCATCTTACCTCACCGAGATTCTTGAGCAATGTTATGAGGATGCTTGCCATCTATTTGTCGAAGGTTCTGGCATCGATAAAAGACTTTTAAGTGCTACACCTATGGGAGCAATCGACCAAATTTTAGATGAAAATTGGTTTCCTGAGTTTCTCGGAGAGGATTAAGCAATGAAGAGTGATTTATACGAAAAAGATTATTATCTCTGGATAGAGAAAACCATATCTTTACTAGAAAATCATCAATTTTCCGATTTAGATTTGGATAATCTCATCGAGGAGATTAGCGACATGGGCAAAAGCCAACGACAAAGCTTAAAGAGTTATTTAACTCGGTTATTAGAACATTTGCTAAAACTGGTTTACTGGCAGTCGGAATTAGAATATAATCAAAGGGGATGGAAAAATGAAATTCGTAACTTTCGCCTAGGAATTCAACAAATTATTGAAGACAGTCCCAGTTTAAAGCCCTATCTATCGGAAATTTTCTCGCCCTGTTATCAAAATGCTCGTAAATTATTTCTGGATCTATCTGGAATGGCTGAAAATTTGGTCAGTTTAGCTCCAATTTGCACTATAGAACAGGCTTTAAATGAGGATTGGTTTCCTGAAATATCAAAATAATGGGGATAATTATGGAAAAGAACTTATACGAAAAAGACTACTATCTCTGGCTAGAGAAAACCATATCTTTACTAGAAAATCATCGGTTTTCTGATTTAGATTTAGAGAATTTAATTGACGAAATTAGTAGCATGGGTAAAAGTGAGAAACGAAGTTTAGAAAGTTATTTAACTCGGTTATTAGAACATTTGCTGAAACTAGCTTACTGGGAATCGGAATTAGAATATAATCAAAGAGGATGGAAAAATGAAATTAGGAATTTCCGTCGTGCCATAAAAAGAATTATTGCCGATAGTCCCAGTTTACAGCCTTATCTCATTGAAATTTTTGATAACTCTTTTCAAGAAGCTCGTATTTCTTTTATCGAATTATCGGGAATGGCTGAAAATTTGGTCAGTTTAGCTCCAATTTGCACTATAGAACAGACGTTAAATGAGGATTGGTTTCCTGAAATATCAAAATAATGGGGATAATTATGGAAAAGAACTTATACGAAAAAGATTACTATCTCTGGTTAGATAAAACCATTAATTTACTAGAAAATCATCAGTTTTCTGATTTAGATTTAGAAAATTTAATTGACGAAATAAAATCTATGTCTATCAATCAACAGAAAGCATTAAAAAGCAATCTGACTGTGATTTTATGGCATTTACTAAAATACTTACAAGAGCCAGAAAAACAAACCAGAAGCTGGGCATTAACCCTTTTTGAGCATCGCGAAAGAATCGAAGAAGATTTAGAAAATAGCCCTAGCCTTAAGATTTTTTTAACAGAAGAAAATTTTAAAAAATGCTATAACAAGGCCAGAAAAAAAGCCGCTATTGAAACAGGGATAAACCTAGAGAAATTCCCGAAGGATTGCCCATTTACTTTGGCAGAAGCCCTAGATTTTGAATTTATTCCTAATCAAACCATTTGACTTTTTACCGAAAACCTACTATAACCTAAAAGTGCCATAATATCCAAGTAATCATGTCCTTACATTTAGTTAATTCTTGCCATTCGATGCCCATTTCCCCGATCTTCAATCCGGCGGGAGATGATGCGATCGAAAACCGTTCGATCTGGTTTGGTAACACCACCAACCTGATGCAATTAAACGATGTCCGCTACACCTGGGCGGTGGGTTTATATCAACAAATGCGGGAAAATTTCTGGATCCCGCAACGCTTAGATATCACTCAAGACGTGACTGAATACGGGCATCTTACCGACGAAGAAAGATATGCTTATGATGGTATTTTGTCCTATCTAACTTTTCTTGATTCCGTGCAAACCTGTAATATTCCCCACCTCAAAGGTAGCGTCACTGCGCCAGAAATTAGTCTTTGTATGGCGGAACAAATTTCTCAAGAAGCCATGCACAATCAAAGTTATCAATACTTAATTGAAACAATTATTCCCTCGGATCGCAGAGGTGAAGTTTATGACTTTTGGCGCACCGATAAAGTTCTCAAGGATCGCTGTCAATTTATTGCTAGTCTCTACCAGCAATACATCGACAAACAAACTACTGAAAGCTATTTTATCGCCCTTCTTGCCGATTATTTACTGGAGAGTTTGTATTTTTATAACGGGTTAAATAATGAGGTAGCCCACTAGCATCGTGAGGTGTTAGTTAAAACTCGCCAAATTGCTGGGAAGCCCTAAAGCCCTTAGGCCAAAGCGAAGTCTGAAAAGATAAGCGTAAAGGAGCGAGAGCAGAAAAAAGTTAAGGGATTTAATAAAAGCCGTAAGGCAGCTATTAAAAACAATGGGTAATCAGCAGCCAAGCCTCTATTTTAAAGGGGAAGGTTCAACGAACAGAGGGTGAGTATCTTCTTGGTAAATACGCTATAAAAGGTTCAAGAAGATAATGGTATGTTCTAGCCCCACTCTGAAAGGATGGGTAGTTGCGTCATCTTTTTCTATAATCTCGCTTCTCGACAGCTAATGTCCGGTAGTGCTGATGTTTTCAAAATGATCAACCGGGACGAATTAAGTCACGTCCGTTTGTATCAGAAACTTATTCCCGAAGCCATGGCAACTTTTCCCCATTCTGTTGAACAGATTTATGAGATGTTCGATACTGCCGTTAAACACGAATGTCGCTGGACAAATCACATTGTTGGCAACGACATTTTAGGTATTACCGAATACAGTACCGAACAGTACACCAAATACCTCGCTAATATTCGACTGAAAGCGATCGGACTTGAGCCTTTATACAGGGAAGAAAAGTATAACAAAAGTCCCTATAACCATCTGGAACGCTTCTCCGATACCAAAAAAGAAGGCCACACCAAAGCGAACTTTTTTGAAGCAACCGTTACCAGTTATGTTATGTCTTCTGGCTTAACTGGATGGGATGAAATTTAAAATTTACGGGACAAAAATGACCCAAATCATTACCATAAAGTGGCAATTTTGTCAAAAAATTGACAAAATTTAGCAGCCTTTATATAAAAGGAAGAAATTAGTGCTAATTTCTTCCTTTTTTTGCTTAGGTAATACTAAATCTGGTTATTAAAGACTGATTATTTATTCCCCCTCTTGCCCCCGACCCCCCCGATGTCGGGGGGGGCAGGGGGGGGTTGCCTTTTGCCCTTTGCCTCTTGTATGAGTGCCTCTTGTATGAGTGCCTAAGTGGGTGGGTGGAATTAAATATAAGATGAACGTAGGTTGGGTTGAAGCATGAAACCCAACGCCCGCATAGTTTACGCTACCGCTAACCCATCCTACAAATAATTGTGCCTCCCTACTTATCTTCACTAGAAAATTTATTTGGCACGACTACTTATTGTCATCGAAATCACATTTAACCCGAACTGACCTGAGAAAATTATAAAACTAGAGATCATTTGCAAAAGTTGCCCTAGAATGAAAGCGTTGAAAAAGCCGAGCAATTACTGTATATTGCTGAAAAATTAACCAGAGATGACCAATACTACCGATAAACCGACCAACGATCTCTCAAAAATCTCCATGCGAGATTTAATGATCCAACTGAAAACATCTCCCGATGGTCTCACCACCAGTGAAGCAAAAAATCGCCTCAATAGCGACGGTTATAACGAGATTGCCGAGAAAAAAGTCAGCCCCCTGATCAAATTCCTTTCCTACTTTTGGAATCCCTTTTCCTGGATGATCGAAGCGGCGGTAATTTTTTCCGCCCTCGTCGGTGATTGGGTGGACTTCGTGATTATCGCCATTCTACTGGTGGCTAATGGTTTGATCGGCTACTTCGAGGAAAAAACCGCCGGGGATGCGGTGGCTGCCCTGAAAGCGCAACTCGCCCTCAATGCCGATGCCAAAAGAGACGGCAAATTTGTTTCCGTCCCCGCTAGGGAATTAGTACCAGGAGACGTGATCCGGATCCGGATCGGCGATGTGCTGCCGGCCGATGCCCGACTGCTGCCGGGGGATCCCCTCAAAATCGACCAGGCTGCCTTAACGGGGGAATCCTTACCCGTGGATCGCAGTTCTGGCGAACAATTGTACTCAGGTTCGGTGGTGAAAAAAGGTCAAGCTGAGGCCCTAGTTAACGGGACCGGCAGTAATACCTTTTTTGGTCGTACCGCTAAACTGGTAGCCAGTACCGAAAACGTCAGCCATTTCCAGAAATCAGTTCTCAAAATCGGTGACTTTCTCATCGTCATTGCCCTGATTTTAATCGCTATTATCGTTGTTTACCGTCTCTATAACGGTATTGTCGATAAACAGGGCGTAGAAGTGATCCGCTTGCTGAAATTCTGCCTCGTTCTCACCATTGCTTCTGTTCCCGTCGCCTTGCCCACAGTTCTTTCCGTCAGTATGTCGGTAGGGGCGAAGGCACTAGCGGATAAAAACGCCGTGGTGACACGCTTGGCGGCGATCGAGGAACTAGCGGGCATGAATATGCTCTGTTCCGATAAAACCGGCACTCTCACCCTTAATCAACTGAGTTTAGGTGATCCCTACACCCTGCCGGGGATCAGCGCCGAAGATCTGATCCTCACCGCTTCCCTCGCTTCCCAAACTAGCGATGATGATCCGATCGATAAAACTATTCTCGCCGGTTTGAAAGATGCCACGGTACTCGATCGCTATCAAGTCACCCACTTTACCCCCTTCGATCCCGTCGCTAAACGTACCGAAGCCGATATTACCGCCCCCGATGGTCAGACTTTTAAAACCAGTAAGGGCGCACCGCAGGTAATGCTCGATCTAGCCTACAATAAAGAGGAAATCGAAGGGCCGGTGAATCAAATCATCGAAGATTACGCCAAAAAAGGCTATCGCGCCCTAGGAGTGGCAAAAACCAACCCCCAAGGTCAATGGCAATTCTTGGGCATTATTTCCCTATTCGATCCACCACGGGTTGATTCCCAATTAACCCTACAAAGCGCCCTAAAATTAGGGGTTCCCGTCAAGATGATCACGGGGGATCAGGTGTTAATCGCTAAGGAAACCGCCCGACAATTGGGTTTAGGTAACAATATCCTCGATGCCAAAATTTTTCGGGAAGTCCCCCCCAATCAGCTAGGAACCCTCGATGAACAGATTCTCGGCGCCGATGGTTTCGGGCAAGTGTTCCCGGAGGACAAATATCATATCGTCGATGTCTTGCAGAAAACTAATCACATTGTCGGTATGACCGGAGATGGGGTCAACGATGCGCCGGCGCTGAAAAAAGCCGATGCGGGGATTGCGGTTTCCGGGGCGACGGATGCGGCCCGGGCGGCGGCCGATATAGTTCTCCTTACCCCCGGTTTATCGGTAATCGTCGATGCAATTAGGTTAAGTCGTCAGATTTTTGAGCGGATGACCAGTTATGTTCTCTACCGGATCATCGCCACAATTCAGATTCTCGTTTTTACCACTTTGGCGATTCTGTTCTTTAATTCCTACCCGATTACGGCAATTATGATCGTTTTCTTAGCAATTCTTAACGATGGAGCGATCATGACGATCGCCTACGATAATGCCAAGATATCGAAAGTACCCCAAGCTTGGGATATGCCGAAAGTTCTCACCATTGCTTCGGTTTTGGGCGTGGTCAACGTCATTGCCACTTTTCTGGTGTACTATCTAGCGGGCCGGGTATGGGGAATGACTCCTGACAAGGTGCAAACCTATATTTTCCTCAATATCGCTCTCTTAGGGATGATGACTCTCTATTCGGTGCGGGCAAAAGGTGCGTTTTGGTCCTTGGCCCCTGCTAAACCTCTAGCGATCGCTACTGGCATCTCGGTCATTATATCTTCGCTGATCTCAATGTTCGGAATCCTGATCGCCCCGATCGGTTTTGAGGGAGTGGCAAAAAGCTGGCTCTATGCCCTAGTCTGGTTATTGATTATCGATCGAGTCAAATTGGCTCTCTATTCGATTTTTAATCATCGCAAGGCAGGTTTAGGCAACACCTATCAATCCACTTGGGAGAATTTAAAAACTCGATCGTAGTCCCTATCCTGGGGAAAACCAAGCTCATCAGGCACTTTCCCCAGAAAATTTTTTTCAGCAAACTCTAATTAGGGTCTGCTGAAAAAGTACGGGCGAAGCATTCGGATAGAAAATCTCCGGTTTCACCGATAGGTTATTACCCGAATGCTTCGCCCCTACAGGACGCGGGCCGATGAAGACGCAAGGTTTGGAAGCACGATTCTCTCAAAATCTTGCACCTGTTTCGCCAGAAAAGCCACAAAACCCTTACCTTGCCTACATTTCACATTTATTCAGCAAACCCTAATTATGACGATTGCCATCATAATGAATTCTCGCCCCGGCCCATTGCAATTTTTCCTGTAGAGTCTGATAAAAAGAATAACTTTCCCGCAGGATAATAAATTGGGCGAATTTTTCGGCTTTGGTAACTCCCACCCATTGCCCGGGCCAAATGGAAGTGGCTAAAGCACCATCCATCCAGAGTTTAGTATTTAATTCGTAGTCTCCTAGAGGCCAAATACTCACCAGAGATGCTGGGGGAATGACAATCGGCCGACTGGAGAGACTCAAGGGACAAATCGGGGTGACAGCGATCGCTTCCATGCCGGGGTGTATAATCGGACCATTAGCGGAAGCGGTGTAACAGGTAGATCCCGTGGGAGTAGCCACTAATAAACCGTCTCCTTGGTACTGATCTACTACTTCCCCGTCCACTTCGATTTCGAGGATTGAGGTGGGCATCCTATCGATACTAGCGGGTTTCACACACATCTCATTCAGGGCATAAAATGCCTCGCTCACTGGCTGCGGGTTTCTTTTATCCCCTTCATAGATTCTGGCCGTTAACATCATCCGTTGTTGTACCGCATAGTGATCGGATTGTAAACGCTCCCAGACCGTCTCCGTATCTTGGAAAATCTCCAAAGGTTCCGTTAAAAATCCCAGATGGCCGCCAACATTCACCGCTAGAATTGGAATGTCTTCGTGAGCTAAATAGCGAGCGGCGGCTAAAATGGTTCCATCTCCCCCCAAAACGATGGCAAGGTCGATTTTTCCCGATGCTGAGGCTAAAAATACCGGATAGGGATTATCTTTAAAGCCACTGGGTCCCATTAAAACTTTACACTGACGGGCTTCTAACTGTTTAGCGCATTTTTCCGCCCATGCTTTACTTTGGGGATGGTTGGCCTTATGAGCGATGATGACTTGTTTTAACTGCACAGAGTTGAGACCTTGTTCGGAGGTTCTATTTTTTAACAATACCAAGACTGGGCAGATCGAGTGACAAGTAAAAAGTAAAAAAGGGGTTGGGGGAAGAACCTCGGCCTGACTGTAGCCAATTTGACAGAATTAATCGATAGATAAGGGTAGATGGAATTAACTAGGGTTTGCTGAAAAAGTACGGGCGAAGCATTCGGATAGAAAATCTATGGTTTCACCGATAGGTTATTGCCCGAATGCTTCGCCCCTAAAGGACGCGGGCCGATGAAGACGCAATGTTTTGAAGGACGATTCTCTCAAAATCTTGCACCTGTTCCGCGAGAAAAGCCACAAAACTCTTACCTTGCCTACATTTCACATTTATTCAGCAAGCCCTAACTAGGATAAGCTGGCAGGTTTTAGCAATCTTATCTCGTTTTTTCCCTGTAAATGCTGTATCTGTGCGGCTTTTTCCCAATTATCTCCCTCAACACCCCTACCACTTAATTTCCATGCAGAGTTATAATTGTATTAAGATGTGTAACAATTCTCTGGCAAACTCTTGACAAAGGATAACAAATCTGCTCTCCCAAAAAACAGGAAAGGTTTTATTTCTATGACATTGATTCAAACCGCCCAATTATCCCTAGAAACTTTGGCTTTAGCCTTTTTTAAGCAGACAGAAGGACGCTGGCAATCCCAGAGACGTTATTACACCCTCACCCAAGAAACGGAACCCCAAGAAGTTATCAGCGCCATCGAGATTAAATATTTACCCCAAGGCAGCGAACCACTAATTCAACTGGCCCGTTTACATAATCTGGAAGATACAACTTTATTAGGTGGCACGGAAGTGACTTGGCAAAGTAATTATCTCCGTCCCCAGAGTAAAAAACCCTCCAACGGTTCCACCATATTCGGTATTTTAGATAATATTCTCTATCGCGATCGGGGATTTGCGACGGATAAACCCGTTAGTGCTATTTATACCTTTCCTAACCCCTCTACTCTCTGTCTGAGAACAGAATACGCCGGTTCTGTCTTTGAAGAAGAAATTAAACTCATCGGTCAACAATATCGCACTCGACAAACTATTATCTCTCGCGCCGGTCAGGAATTGATGATCGGTCAATATCTAGAAAAACGGGTCAATTAGTCAAAAAAATGGCGGCTATTCCCATAATTTTGACTTTTATCCTAGGAATAGGGCTGAAATCAAATCAGCCCTTCCCATAACTCCCCTTTAAACTGGGGTTAAACTGTCTTGATTCTGACTAGCGAGAAACTTCTCTAATTCCGTAATTGCATCGGCATCGACCTTAGTTTGCATCGGACAGAATTTCGGTCCACACATCGAACAAAACTCCGCAGTTTTATAGATATCTGCGGGTAAAGTCTCATCGTGGTATTCCTTAGCGCGATCGGGATCCAAGGATAACTGAAATTGACGATTCCAATCGAAATTATAACGAGCAATGGAGAGTTCGTCGTCACGATCGCGCGCTCCAGGGCGATGACGGGCGATATCCGCCGCATGAGCCGCTATTTTGTAGGCAATTAAGCCATTTCGCACATCTTCAGCGTTGGGTAAACCGAGATGTTCTTTCGGGGTGACATAACATAACATCGCCGTCCCGTACCAACCCGCCAGAGCCGCCCCGATCGCCGAAGTGATATGATCGTACCCTGGGGCAATATCGGTGACAAGGGGACCGAGAACATAGAAAGGTGCTTCGCTACACTCCTCCATTTGTTTTTTCACATTAAATTCAATTTGGTCCATAGGAACATGGCCCGGTCCTTCCACCATCACCTGTACATCGTGTTCCCAAGCGCGGCGCGTTAGTTGGCCGAGGGTTTTCAATTCCGCTAATTGGGCTGCATCGGAAGCATCGTGGGTACAACCGGGACGTAGGGAGTCCCCGAGACTAAAAGAAACGTCATAACGCTGGAAAATCTCGATAATTTCGTCGAAATGGGTATAGAGAGGATTTTGCTTGTGGTGGTGTAACATCCACTTAGCAATAATACCACCCCCCCGGGAGACAATCCCGGTCAGACGGGTTTTGACTAAAGGTAGGTGTTCGATGAGGATTCCCGCGTGAATCGTCATATAATCTACCCCTTGCTGGGCGTGTTTTTCGATAATGTGGAGGAAATCTTCGGGGGTGAGTTTTTCAATATTGCCGTGAACGCTTTCCACCGCTTGATAGATGGGTACAGTACCGATGGGGACAGGAGAAGCATTGATAATCGCGGTGCGAATTTCGTCCAAATTACCGCCACCGGTGGAGAGATCCATCACCGTATCGGCACCGTATTTGACCGCTAGGTGTAATTTTTCCAGTTCTTCGTTAATATTCGAGGAGTTAGGGGAAGCCCCGATATTAGCATTAACTTTACACTTAGAAGCAATACCGATCGCCATCGGTTCGAGGTTGAGGTGATTGATATTAGCGGGGATAATCAGTCTTCCTCGGGCGATTTCGCTGCGAATCAATTCGGGAGAGAGATTTTCCCGTTTTGCCACATACGTCATCTCTTCGGTAATTATCCCCTGACGGGCGTAGTGCATTTGCGATACATTTGCTTGTCCGCGCCGGGGGGCAACCCATTCTTGTCTCATAATTTTATTTCCTCTGTAAACAGCTTCCCTACGCTGGAATTACCCAGTCTCAGGTTCTAAGGGTCTTTCTCAGCCTGATTGCCTCAGACACCCCTAGCTATGACGGCAATTCTATCACTGTTGAGGACTGAGGAGATCAAGCTTAAGATTTTTGTTTGATTAGGCAGTTAAGCTAAAACCCACTTAAGTAGGGAGGCACAATTATTTGTAGGATGGGTTAGCGGTAGCGTAACATGAGCGAGCGTTGGGTTTCATGCTTCAACCCAACCTACGTTCATCTTATATTTAATTCCACCCACCTACTTAGACCACCTCAAATAGAAATAGTAATTTTAGAAAAATCCCCGGTGATTCAGAAGCAGTTCCCTATCTCAAGGTCGCGAGAGGACTCCCGTTAAACCGCTACGCGGTTAACTGGATATGAATCGCCACCAGAATGAAACTAATGCGGTAGGGTTTCCACTTTCCGGGAGTTTTGGTTCTCGACGTATTTTTTTAGTTGTTCGACGGTAACGCCGCCACAACTGGCCACGAAATAAGCTCCCGTCCAAAAATAGGGTTTGTTGTCGAAATACTTTGCCGCTTACGGAAATTCTTTTCTAATTAAGCGACTACTAACTGTTTTAAGGTTAGCGATTAGTTTGGTTCATGATTGTAATTAGTTGATATACTAGGCAGTAAGTGTTATAATTTAACTATACATCACGAAACTAACGACAGTGATAACGCTTACCTACCAGTACAAACTAAAGGTAAACAGGCAACAGGAACGGGAGATCATCCACATTCTTAATGTTTATAAGAGCGTTTATAATTACGCTCTTTCAGAACGGAAAGATTGGTTAAACTCTCGAAAGTGTCTTATCGTTAGAAAACAATCTCTAGATTCGGGTATCGGTAGTTTTATTAACGAGATACTACCGTTTGTTGTTTGGAAACGGGGAAAATATTATCTTAAAGTCGATAAAAACGGAACTTCCCAGGAGTGTCCGAATTGTGGCGCAATTACTGGCAAAAAAGCGTTATCGGAAAGAGTTCACCGATGCGATTCTTGCGGCCACATCGAACCGAGAGATACGGCATCGGCGAAGGTAATCGAGAACCGAGGAAAAAACGCGGTCGGGCTGACCGTGTTAGAAAACGCTTGCGGAGGCGGTCTGGCGGGGGTCGTTCAGTTAAACCTGTTTGATCTAGTCAAGAGCCTATGAACCAAGAATCCCCCGCTAAACCGCTCGCGGGGTTTAGCGGGGGAGAGTCAAGCTTCCACTAAACGAAAGGCTGCACCTAAACCGACAGCGATCTCATCGGGAGAAATTTTCCCATCATGGTTAATATCG
This sequence comes from Microcystis sp. M44BS1, assembly GCF_020244875.1. Classification (NCBI taxonomy): domain Bacteria; kingdom Bacillati; phylum Cyanobacteriota; class Cyanophyceae; order Chroococcales; family Microcystaceae; genus Microcystis; species Microcystis sp. M44BS1. The sequence continues at coordinate 4,601 of NZ_JADBVM010000342.1, read as the reverse complement.
ATCGCATCGAATACCGCATCGGTTCCCGCCCATTCTTCCCGGGTGATGAAACCATCCCCATCATGATCATAGACTCGGAAAATATCTTCGGCGGCGTGTTCTAGGGTTGACTGACCTTCCAACTGGGTTAAACGTTGAATCAGCAATTGTTCCAACAATTCTAAAGCTTTGGTAAAACCTTGAATACCTTCCGCTAGTTTTTCAGAAGCCATGGCATCTTCGGCGTGCATTTTCTCAAAAGTCGCTTTATCCATGGCAATTTTGACAATATCAAGGGTTGCAGCCAATGCTGGATCGAGCTTACGGGGTAAATCGGCTTCTGTCTCCTGCAATTGCTCGAGCAGTTTCGGGGAAATGGTTAAAAGATCACAACCGGCTAACTCGCGAATTTCACCGATATTGCGGAAACTTGCCCCCATAACTTCGGTTTTATAGCCAAACTTTTTATAGTAGTTATAGATCTGGGTGACGGATTGGACCCCGGGATCTTCAGCGCCAACGTAGTCTTTACCGGTTTCTTTTTTATACCAATCGAGAATCCGACCGACAAAGGGAGAAATTAAGGTTACTCCCGCTTCTGCACAGGCGATCGCCTGATGAAAACCGAATAATAGGGTTAAATTACAGTGAATTCCCTCTTTTTCGAGGACTTCTGCGGCTTTAATCCCTTCCCAAGTCGAGGCAATTTTAATTAAGACTCTTTCTCTAGAGATACCCGCTTGTTCATACTGGGAAATGAGATAACGGGCCTTGTCGATGGTAGCTTGGGTATCGTAGGAAAGACGAGCATCCACTTCGGTGGAGACTCGGCCGGGGACGATTTGCAGGATTTGCAGACCAAAACCGATCGCTAGGCGATCGAAAGCTAATTTGGCCACATCTTCCGGGGTGGCCTGCTCTCCTAATTCTTTTCTGGCCGCTTGCAGGGTTTGATCGACAATCGGCTGATATTGGGGCATTTGGGCCGCGGCCGTAATCAGGGAGGGGTTAGTGGTGGTATCTTGGGGGGTAAAAGCTTCGATCGCTTGGATATCGCCGGTATCGGCAACAACCACTGTAAATTGGCGTAATTGTTCTAGTAGGGTTTTAGCCATAACTTCTCCAGATGCGTGTTAACACGAGACTTCATCCACATCTTAGCGATTCGATCGAGAGGAAGGGGAAAATTCCCGATTGATTTAATTCCTACCCACAGACCTGGCCAAAGTCGGGATAAGCTGGGAATCTTTTGGCCACTCCTTGCCCAAAGTCCTTTATTTGTGATAGTATTAGTGATTGTGTCGATTTAACAAAACGGAGTTTATGCCCAAGCTAAAAACGCGAAAGGCGGCGGCCAAACGATTCGAGGCCACGGGAAGCGGCAAAAAAATCAAACGTCGCAAAGCCTTCAAAAATCACCTACTCGATCATAAAAGTGCCGAACGCAAGCGCCGTCGTTTGTCCCAGATTACCTTGGTACACGAGCGCGACGAGAAGGAAGTGCGCTTAATGTTGCCCTATTTGTAAGTTTTCCAGAAAAATCGTCTAAAGGATTATCATGTCTAGAGTAAAACGGGGGAATGTCGCCCGCAAGCGACGTAAAAAAGTTCTCAAATTAGCCAAAGGTTTTCGCGGTTCTCACTCGCGCTTATTCCGTACAGCTAACCAACAGGTAATGAAGGCCTTGCGGAATGCCTATAGAGACCGTCGCAAACGGAAACGCGATTTTCGTCGTCTTTGGATTACCCGCATTAATGCCGCTGCTCGTCAACAGGGCATCAGTTACAGCCAACTGACCGGACAATTAAAGAAAGCTAATATCCTCCTTAATCGGAAAATGTTAGCCCAATTAGCTGTCCTCGATCCCGTCGCTTTTGCTAAAGTGGTAGAAACAGCCAAAGGATAATTTAGCCCCAAGCATGACGGAAACTTGGCAAACGATTCAATTCCCCAGTTCAGAAAGTGCGATCGCTTTAGCGGGTCATCAAGAAGCTAACCTCAAATTGATAGCCAGGCAAACTGGGGCGAATTTAGTCCTCAGAGGCATGGAATTGCGGATTGCGGGGCAACCAACCCCCGTGGAGCGTGCCACAGCGATTGTACGCTCCTTAAGTATTTTATGGCAAGAGGCCAAGTTAATCGCCGAAGCCGATATTATGACCGCTATCCATGCCCTCGATACGGGGCGTTCTAGCGAGTATAAAGAACTACAGCAGGATATTTTGGCTCGTACCCGTCGCGGGGAGCTAATTCGGGCGAAAACCTTCCGTCAGCGTCAATATATCCAAGCGATTCAAAGTCACGATATCACCTTTTGTATTGGACCGGCCGGCACGGGAAAAACCTTTTTAGCCGCCGTTTTAGCCGTACAAGCTTTATTAGAAGATAAAGTAGAACGGATTATCCTCACCCGGCCGGCCGTGGAAGCGGGGGAAAAATTAGGCTTTCTCCCGGGGGATTTACAGCAAAAAGTCGATCCTTTTTTGCGTCCCCTCTACGATGCTTTATACGAATTTATCGAAGCGGCCAAAATTCCCGACCTGATGGAACGGGGTAAAATCGAAATCGCTCCCTTAGCTTATATGCGGGGACGAACCCTAGCTAATGCTTTTGTTATTGTTGATGAGGCCCAAAATACCACCCCAGCACAGTTAAAAATGGTCTTAACGCGCTTGGGATTCGGTTCGCGCATGGTGGTAACTGGAGATGTCACTCAAACCGATTTACCGCAACAACAGGAATCGGGGTTAATTGCCGCTCAAAAAATCCTAAAATCAGTAGAAGGGATCGCTTTTTGTTACCTATCCCGGGCCGATGTGGTGCGTCATCCCCTAGTACAAAAAATCGTCTCAGCCTACGAACAGCACGAAAAATAACAGATTATGGATATTAAACATGGTTTCGTCGATGCGGTGGGTAATACTCCCCTAATTCGTCTCAATAGTTTTAGCGAGGAAACCGGCTGCGAGATTCTCGGTAAGGCCGAATTTCTTAACCCCGGTGGTTCGGTCAAGGATCGGGCCGCTTTATATATTATCCAAGAAGCGGAAAAAGCCGGTACTCTCCAACCGGGGGGAACCGTTGTCGAAGGAACCGCCGGCAATACTGGCATCGGTTTGGCCCATATCTGCAATGCTAAAGGTTATAAATGCCTGATTATCATTCCCGATACCCAATCCCAAGAGAAAATCGACCTCTTAAGAACCCTTGGTGCGGAAGTGCGTACTGTTCCCGCCGTTCCCTACCGAGATGCCAATAATTACGTTAAATTATCGGGGAGAGTGGCCAGGGAGATGGAAAATGCTATCTGGGCCAATCAATTCGATAATCTGGCTAATCGTCGCGCTCACTACGAAACCACCGGCCGGGAAATCTGGGAACAAACCGACGGTAAAATTGATGCTTGGGTGGCTGCCACGGGAACTGGGGGAACCTACGCGGGGGTGGCGATGTTTTTAAAAGACCAAAATCCCCAGGTGCGTTGCGTGGTGGCAGATCCGATGGGTAGCGGTTTATATAGTTATGTGAAAACTGGGACAATTACCCTGGAAGGTAGTTCAATTACTGAAGGGATTGGTAATAGTCGTATTACGGCTAATATGGAAGGCGCACCCATAGACGATGCCATTCAAATTGATGATCCCACTGCCATTAAAGTTGTTTATCAACTATTACAAAAAGATGGTTTATTTATGGGGGGTTCTGTGGGTATTAATGTTGGTGCTGCGGTAGCTTTAGCTAAACAAATGGGACCAGGCCACACTATTGTTACTGTTCTTTGTGATGGTGGGGCCCGTTATCAATCTCGTTTATATAATCCTCAATGGTTGGCTGAGAAAGGATTGGCTTAATCAGGAATTATCGGCTCATAAATTAGTGGAGATAATGGGAGGGGGAGGGCAACAATGAGGGAAGGCAGCAAGGGAAAATGAGGCACGATTTTGGGCAAGCAATTAAGACAAGATAGATAACAATACTGATAACTATCATTATTAGGAGAATCATCAGATGTCAGTTACTATTGAACAGGATCTCAAAGAAATTTTAGGTTCAATTAATCAGAAGTTGGATAATCTACAAAAAGATGTTATGGATATTAAAATAGTACAGGCGAGATTAGAGGAAAAATTCGATAGTTTAGAAAAAGATATTGAAGGAGTAAAAGAAGATACAAAAGAATTAAAAGGCTCTCAGAAAGCCCAGATTTGGACGTTAATCGGCATCTTGGGAACAGCTTTAATAGGAACAGTGATTCGCTATATTATTCTCCCTTTTACTCAATCATAATTAAGACAATGAATTTTGAACCGCCTTCTGCAACAGTTATTCCTCAAATTGCAGAAAATCACTGTAAGGGCGAAGCATTTGGGCAATAACTTATCGCTGAAATCCTAGATTTTTTATCCGAATGCTTCGCCCCTACCCATCAATTTCCCATCTACCACGCACCACGCCACCACGCCCAACCTACAACCTAACCTAACCTACGGCTGATTGAGCAGAATCAGGCAGTTTAGGTGATGGCACGTTTTTAGGCAGATGAATTGCATCATTCAACCTTTATTTTATCTCAGAGAATAAAGAGCGTAGGTTGGGTTGAACGATAGTGAAACCCAACACTT